>CAIKBP010000186.1 GCA_903825695.1 uncultured Verrucomicrobiota bacterium | reverse complement strand
GTTGATGGCGAACTTCAACAAGCTGTGCAAGTATTCCATGCTGGCTTAGCAAGTGATGGAAACGTGAGAGGGTTTTGCGGGAATCCCGGCCAACTGCGGCCCGACGCATTTTGGCAGGTCTAGAAACACCAACGACACCTCGAATCCACTGCCTTTTTGCCGTGGCACGCATTGCACGACCACGCCGCGGCAGTCGACATCCCGATCGCGCCGCGACCCGGCCTTGGGTAAATGCATTTTCACCCCTACTTCCATCCACTCCGGCAGGGATCGTTCCGTCAAAAACGTCACCCCTTTGGTGCTCAGGTGAGAAACTTGGTCGGGAAACGGCTCTTTCCGCGGTTGTCTCGCCCTCAACTCAAAACTGAATACGCCGCTATCGTCTCGTTTGGTCGCAGCCATGATATTCTCAACAGAAATACGAGGTATGTTAGCACCACTTACTTCCGCTGTCAATCCCGGGGGCCTTGCGTCACCACTGGATGATGCACGACGCCCACGTCAACCCGCCGCCGAACACCAGCAGCAAAATCAAATCACCTCGCTGGAACCGCCCTTCGCGCGCCGCCTCGTCCAGCGCAATCGCCACCGACGCCGCCGAGACGTTGCCGTAACGGTTGAGGTTCACATACACTTTCTCCATCGGTGCTCCGAGCCGATTGGCAATCGCCTCAATGATACGCAGGTTAGCCTGGTGCGGTATGATGCATTTGATGTCTGCCACGGTCAGGTTGCATCGGCGTAACGCCTCCTCGGCGGCAGTCTGCATGGCCATCACGGCGTTCTTGTATACCTCCCGGCCCGACATTTTGATGTAGTGCATCTTTCCGCTGATGGATTCCTTCGAGGCGGGATGTCGCGCTCCGCCACCCGGGATTAGCAACAGGTCGGCCAGCGACCCGTCTGCACCCATGCACGTCGTCAAAATCCCGTGCTCCTCGCCGCGACTCTGAAGAACCACCGCTCCTGCGCCGTCTCCGAACAACACGCACGTGTTGCGATCCCCCCAGTCCACGATGGTCGATAATTTTTCCGCGCCGATAACCAGTACTGTGTTGCACGTGCCCGATGTGATAAATTGCTGGCCAATCTCCAGTCCGTAGAGGAAGCCCGAGCAAGCTGCTTCCATGTCAAACGCCGCCGAGCCCTTCGCGCCGATCTTCTGTTGCACCAAACATGCTGTAGAGGGGCACATCATGTCGGGCGTCATGGTGGCGCAGATAATTAAATCGATGTCCTTCGCGTCGACGCCAGCTTGCTCCATCGCGCGCCTTGCTGCTTCGGCTGCCATGTCCGAAGTGCACTGCTCCGGCGCAGCGATGCGACGTTCCTTGATGCCGGTCCGTGTGGTGATCCACTCATCGGTGGTGTCCACCATCTTCTCAATGTCGGCGTTGGTCAACACGCGCTCCGGCACGTACGACCCGGTGCCGACGATGTGTACCGGCCTAAGAGTTTGTCGAGACCGGGGGTTGCGCAGATGTGGTTTGTTGGATTTGGTCATGGACGTGTTTCAAGCGTTCTATAATGTGTTCGTTGAACTGGCCCTCGACGAATTCCGTGGCCAACCGGATTGCGTTCTTGATCGCCTTGGGCGTGCTCGCGCCGTGGGCTTTGATGCAGACGCCGTTGATGCCGAGCAGGACCGCTCCACCGTACTCGTCGGGATCCGCCTTGCGTAAGATGGCACGGAACGCACCACGCGCCAACAGCCCGCCCAGCATCCGCAACGGATTTCTCATCATCTCCTGCTTCAGCCATTTGCCAACCACCCGTGCCGCACTTTCGCACGACTTCAACACCGCGTTGCCAACGAACGCATCAGTGATGATCACGTCGGCGATGTTCGCAAACAAATCATGTCCATCGATGTTGCCGATGAAATTCAAGCTCGTTTGCTTCAACAGCTTGTGTGTTTCAAGCGTCAATTCGTTGCCTTTCATATCCTCTGAGCCGATGGAGAACACGGCCACCCGCGGGTTCTGGTACTTCAGAATCTGCTGCGAATACAAACTGGACATCACCGCGTACTGCACAAGGTTCTCGGGACGCGGTTCGAGGTTCACGCCGACATCCATCAGGACAAACACATTCTCAGGCGCGGGAATCAACACGGCCAGGCCGGGCCTATCCACACCCTCAAGCGTCCTCAGTTTCAGCAGCGCCGACGTCATCAGGGCACCGGTGTTGCCGGCCGAAACGATCGCGTCCGCCTCGCCCAGTTTGACAAGGTCGATGGCGCGGCCCATCGAACTGTCTTTCTTGTGACGGACCGCCTGCACCGGCGAATCGTGCATTTCTATGATCTCGCTGGCGTGGACAATCTCGATGCGGGAGTCCGGCGGCCCCTGCCGTCGCAATTCCGCTTCGACTCGTGTCTTGTCGCCAACCAGGTAAAGATGCGAAATGTGGTTGTTGCTGTGCAGCGCTTCCACAGCGCCAGCGACAGGATTCGCCGGCGCAAAATCGCCACCCATCGCGTCGACAGCTATCTTCATGGCCAGATGCTACGCGGCGTTGACCGACACGATCTGTCGCCCTTTGTAGTAACCGCAGGACGGACAGACGCGGTGCGGCCGCGCTCGCGCCCCGCATTGGGCGCATACGGCGGTTTGCGTTGCCTGGAGCCGGTTGGCCGCCTTGCGCGTGCGCATCCTCATTTTGGACATTCTTCGCTTTGGGACACCCATGATGGACTCTTCTCTCTGCGGTCTATTTTAGTTTCAACTCATCCAACTTGTTCCACTCTCCCGAAAACTTTCGGGGTTGCTCGCACGAGCAGCGGCGGACGTTCAAATCTTGGCCACACACCGGGCACAAACCCTTGCAGGTTGGGCCGCATAACGTACGCTGCGGAAGTTGCAGAAGAATATCTTCACGAACGCTCTCCGTCAAGTCCACTAAGTCCTCACCATGCAGTTCGTGGTGAAACACGAAATCATCCACCGCAACCGGCAGTTTGAGCGCCTTCAAACATCGTCCGCAACGCGCGGTGGCCGGCGCGCGCAATGTGCCTGTTACAAGCAATACGCTTCCCTGCACCTCCACATGCAGATCGTACGCGATTTCTTTCTCGAACCGGATGTTTGAGTCATCCAGTCCTATAATCGCGGCGGGCTCGCTCGTGCTCGTGGGAGACGTCTTGAGAGAGGCCGAGAGGCTGCTGGCGCACGAGGCCGTGCGCGCGGAGACCGCGTGAGCGGGCCGCTCGCGGTCGCCTACACGAAGCGGGATCTCGAGGAGGCCGAGGATCGCCGGCTCGCGATCTACGCGTCGCGCTCGGCGCGCGCCGAGCGGCACTGGCCCTCCTCGGG
>CAIKBP010000185.1 GCA_903825695.1 uncultured Verrucomicrobiota bacterium | reverse complement strand
GTTTTTCAGGGTCCTTCTTGCCTGGTTCTCGCTCCACGCCACTCGCCACATCCACCGCGTACGGACGCACCGTGCCAATCGCTTCTTGCACATTGCCCGTCGTTAATCCGCCCGACAAAATGATAGGCAGCGTCAGAGTTTCCTTCGCCTTGACCGCCAGCGACCATTCGAACGTCTTGCCTGTGCCGCCGCGCGATTCATCAGTGTAGGTATCCAGCAACAATGCGTCAACATCGTACTCCGCCGCTGCCCGCAGCGAGTCCTCGTTCCGTACCCGAATCGCCTTGATTGTTCTCGCTGCAAACCGTGTGCAGAACTCTGGCGACTCATCTCCATGAAACTGCAACGCCGTTAACCGACACTCAGCCAGCGTCAGTTCGATCTCCTGTTGCGGTGCATTTACAAACACGCCCACCGTCGTCACAAATGGCGGTAGCTGTTTGCTGATGCCTGCCGCCACCGATCGCGTCACGGCGCGCGGACTTTTCTGGTGGAAAACAAACCCCACGGCGTCCGCACCCAACTTCACCGCAAGCAATGCGTCGTCGAGGTTCGTGATGCCGCAGATCTTTGTTCTGGTCCTCATCACCCGACCATCTCTTTTACCTTGGTTCTGATGCTCTTGCTCCGCATCAAGGATTCGCCGACTAAAATTGCATCCACACCTGCTTTTACCATGCACTCGGCGTCGGCCCGCGTATGGATGCCGCTTTCGGCAACGATAATCCGATCAGCACAAGCCCCCTGCCGTACGATTCTTGCCAATTTCTCGGTTGTTCCGAGCCGCACCGAAAAGTCACGCAGGTCGCGGTTGTTTATGCCGATGATGTTCGCGCCTGCCGCCAGTGCCCGATCCAGTTCGCGCTCATCATGCACCTCGACCAGCGGATCAATATGCAGATGCTCCGCCAGCGCGCGGTAGGTCTTGAGTTGCGCATCGTCCAGTATTGCTGCGATCAGCAAAACCGCGTCAGCGCCGCGTGCCGCCGCTTCATAAATCTGCAGTTCCTCAATCACAAAATCCTTGCACAACACCGGCAACTTCACCGAAGCGCGAATCTGCTCCAAAAACTCGATGCGACCCTGAAAAAACTCGCGATCCGTGAGCACCGAAATGGCTGCGGCACCCGCTTTCTCGTATTCCCGTGCGATGCTCACAGGATCGAAGTCGGCGCAAATGACGCCTGCTGATGGCGACGCCTTTTTGACCTCGGCAATTAACGCCACACCTTCGTCGCGCCGCAACGCCGTCGCAAAATCACGGAAATCCGTACGCATCACGGCGCGTCCGCGCAGTTCCTCTGCCTGCAATCGCAAAGCGATCACCTCGCGCCGCTTCACCGCCACGATCTTGTCGAGAATGGTCATAAACAATTTGTCATACGGATCAAGGAGTCGTTTCTTCTAATCGTCATCGGTTACACCGCTCTTCCGCTTGCGCGGCTGGCCGTTCTTGAGCCACGCGCCAATGAATGGATCGAGGTCGCCGTTCATCACAGCTTGCACATCGCTGGTTTGATAGCCCGTGCGCAAGTCCTTGACCATCTGGTACGGCTGGAATACGTAGCTGCGAATCTGGTTGCCCCACGCGATCGCACCCTTCTCGCCGTAATACTTCTCCATTGCCGCTCGTTTTTCGTCCTGTTGTTTCTCATATATGCGCGCCTTCAACATCTTCATTGCCAATTCACGGTTCTGATGTTGACTGCGTTCCGACTGGCATTGTACGACAATTCCCGTCGGCGCGTGCGTCATGCGTATAGCGGTCTCCAACTTGTTCACGTTCTGGCCGCCCTTGCCGCCTGCACGGAACGTGTCCACCCGAATGTCTTCGCTCTTCAACTCAACCTCGTCGTTCTCGGCGAGTTCCGCGACCGCGTCCACCGACGCGAATGAGGTGTGACGACGTTTGTTGGAGTCGAATGGTGAAATGCGCACCAAACGATGCACGCCGCGTTCCGCCTTGAGATAGCCGAATGCATAGTCGCCTGTGACCATCAACGTGACGCTCTTGATACCAGCCTCGTCGCCGGGTTGGATATCCACGATTTCACTCTTGAACCCGCGCGCGTCGCACCAGCGGCGGTACATCCGGAACAACATTTCCGCCCAATCGCAACTCTCAGTGCCGCCGGCGCCGGAGTGGACGCTGAGGATAGCGTTGGATTTGTCGTGCGGTTCGCCAAGCAGACTTTCCAACTCGAATTGGCTGAAGTGCGTCTCGGCATCATGCACTTCTTTCGCCACTTCTGTCTCGTTTTCCCCGAGGTCGATCAACACCTCGGCGTCAGAGATTTTACGTTCCAGTTCGGTAAGGGTGGCCAGTTTGCGACGGATCGTGGTGGTTTCGTCCAGAATTGTGCGTGCCTTGCTCTGATCAGCCCAGAAGGACACGGCCGCCGTGAGGTTCTCCAACTCGATTAGCCGGCTGCAGAGTTTGGCGACGTCAAAGATACCTCCCTAACGCCGCATGGCGTTCGCGGAGATCTCGGACTTTGGCTTTAAGTTCGTCAATCATGCTTGCCACGTCTCATGCAGTCGTCGCTACCTCACCATACCAACGCTGAATTGTCAACTGGCCCGACCCAAATCTTTCGCGACAAGCCCGGATCGAGGGCCTTTTGGCGTGTCCTCGATGACCCACTCCATCGCGGATCACTTCGGAACGTCTCGTTTTCGGTAGATGATGACCGAAGCATTTTCGAAGACCTTGTCCGTTCCCTGAGTGAGCCACGAGGGGTGCGTTTCGTCGAACCACTGCTTGAGTTCCCCGCTGACAAAGATGAACTTGATGCCAGCGCCCCAAAACTCGCGCCGCCGTTCTTTCAAATCCCAACCCCACCCCTCACCAAAAAAAACGTGAGTGACCCACTGATCGCGTCGTTGGATATCCACGGACATGGCCCAGTGTCCTCAGACCACGGTATTGCCGGATAAACCCGGAATGAGACTGCTGGTCGGCCAAGTTGCGAAGACAATGTCGTCGGGGTTGCTGTTGTGCTCCAGAAAATCCAGGGCGTTTAGCAGGTCGGTGTCGATGTAATAAGCGCCGCCCTCATTTTCCCTTACGGTTCTCCTTCCGCTCACGAGCAATGGCACCTGCGTTGACACCGCCAAAGGCAGGAGGAGAAGCGTGGAACCAACCAACGCCCACCGACGCATTCGCACTCCGGGAATCCTCGCTAAGATCCAATCAACGGAAATCCCGGCCAGAATGCACAAAGGCACATGGATGCCGGAGGTGGATTTCCGCTGGAACCAGAACGGCAAATAGGAAAACGAAATCGAGAGCAGCACCCAGAGAAGGAGTTGCCAGTATCGCGGGACGATCTTTCGCCATTCCACATACAAGCCGGCAAGAGCTAGGAGCAGCGGAGTGCCGAAACCGATCGCGTAGGAGAGAAGGTGCTGGCTTTTCATTTCTCTCGAAGAACTGTGCATCGCTGCGATGGGGTGATACTTTGACACCAGAAACATGTACAGCGCTGACGGGAGCGCTGGCACTAGGAAGCGAAGCAAAGGGCCCATCGCATCTTTTCCCCGTCGGAACACCACGATCATGACTGCGAAAGCAAAGAGCAAAGGAACTTGGTAGGGATGTATGAGCGCAAGGACGCCGACGCATAATCCGCTCAACCACAAATCCCGATTTCTCACTTCCCGTGTCCCTCGGTCCATGAGATGGATCGAGAGCACGAGGAGCGATAAGGAGTATGTAAACAACGGATTCCAAAGGAGCGACCAAAAGGTATTTGTCTCGGGCATGATGAGATCGACTGGAACGTCGTAATTGGAACTGGGATGGATCCCGAACTTCAGAGCGAGCCAGCCGCACCCCGAGGAAACCCCCACCAAGATGGTGGCGATTGCCGATTGCAGAGAGTTCAGCTCCAAATAGTCAATGTACCGGAAGAAAATCACGAAGAACAACACCACCCCTATGGCTTTGGCAATGAAGTGGACCACACCGATATCGCATGCCAGCAACGAACTGATGAAACCGCAGATAAAAAAAATGGATGAAAGAGAAACGGTGCATGGGGCAGTGCTGTGTACTTCACTTTGAACAACAGGCTTCCATGAGCCGCCTGCTGAGACCAAGACATGTAGCCAAGCAAATCTTCTGGGAAAGGTGGGATGATCCAAGTATAATGGAGCCTCGGCGGCGTGGAGAAGTAATTCACCAGATAGGGGATGGACGTCGCCAAAACCATGAACGCGATCCATATCCATCGCCAAAGCCTTACCGAATAACTTCGCCGAGCCATTTTCTTAGTCCCTCACACCGAGGCTGAACCCGCAGCAGACCATACTCGCTTGGCGCGAGCACCTTTCGGCGTGTCCTCAATGACCCACCCGCTCTGGGCAAGCCGATCGCGGATTTCATCCGCCCGCTTGAAGTTCTTCGCTTTCCGTGCGGCTTGGCGTTCCTCGACCAGTCGCTGAATTTTAGCAGGCACTTCGAATTTCGCCGGTATGCCGAAACCAAGGACGGTATCGATCCGTTCCCAGGTTCCCAGAATACGCCGCGCTTCCTCGGAAGAGAGAAGGTTGCGAGCAATCTGTGTGTTTATGATTCTAATGGAGTCAAATAGATTCCCCAGTGCTCCGCTGATGTTGAGATCGTCGTCGAGCGCGACCTCAAAGAAAGGAGAGAAGACAGGTTTTTCAAGCCGTTCCTTTCCAAGACCAGCCTCTTTAACTTCCCGCAATTTCAGTAGAAACTCATCGATTCGCTGTAGTGCCGAGCGGGCGGCTTGGAGGCCGTCGAACGTGAAATTGAGTTGTTCGCGGTAGTGGCCGCTGATGAGTGCGTATCGAACCTCGCGGCCCGTCCAACCTTTGGCTAAGAGATCGCGGAGAGTATAGAAATTGCCGAGCGATTTGCTCATCTTCTTGCCTTCGACGAGCAAATGGGCGTTGTGCAGCCAGAGCTTGACGAATGGTTTGCCTGTTGCCGCTTCGCTTTGGGCGATTTCATCTTCGTGGTGCGGGAAAATCAGGTCTTCGCCACCACAATGAATATCGAAGCTCTCGCCGAGGTGTTTCATGCTCATCACGCTGCACTCAATGTGCCAGCCCGGACGGCCCGGGCCCCACGGCGAATCCCATTTCACGTCGCCATCCTTCTCGTTCCACGCCTTCCAAAGCGCAAAGTCAGCGACGTGTTCCTTGTCGTATTCATCATGGGAGACGCGCGCGCCAAACTGCAGGTTGTCGAAGTCGAGATGCGCCAACTTACCGTAGTCTTTGAACGACTTGATGGAGAAATATACCGACCTATCGTCCGCAACGTAGGCATGTTTCTTTGCAATCAACGTCTCGATCAGCTTGATCATGTCCGGGATCGTATCGGTGGCGCGGGGGACTATGTGGGCGCGTTTGATATTTAACGTCTCCAGGTCGCGAAAGAATTCCTGCGTGTAGAAATCGGTCACTTCGCGCAATGATTTTCCCGTCTCGCGCACGCTGCGGATAATTTTGTCCTCAACGTCCGTGATGTTCATCACGTGTTTCACGTCGAAGCCTTTGTATTCGAGGTATCGGCGCAACAGGTCTTCGAAGGTGAACGCGCGCAGGTTGCCGATGTGCGCGTAGTTGTAGACAGTCGGCCCGCACGTGTACATGCCGACATGCCGGGGGGGTGGGGAAAAATCCTCTTTCCGGCGCGTCAGCGTGTTGAAAAACTGGAGCGCCATGGCGCCTATATTTCCACCGAGGCAACTGCGACGACGACGATACCTTCCTTGCGTCCCGTGAATCCCATCGTCTCGCTTGTTGTGGCCTTGATGCCGACCTGTCTGGGCTTGATACCGAGGTTCTTGGCGAGGATTTCCTGCATCTTCGGGATGTGCGGTGAGAGTTTCGGGGTCTGCGCTACGATCGCGGCGTCCACGTTATTGATTCGCGCGCCAATTTCGTGCAGTTTGGCCGCCACATCGCGGACGATTATCATGCTATCCATGTTTTTGAACTTTGGATCGGTATCGGGGTAGAACTTCCCTATATCGCCCATTGCGGTGGCGCCCAAAAGCGCATCGGCGATGGCATGCGCCAGTACGTCGGCGTCGCTGTGTCCTTCCAAACCTCGTTCGGAAGGGACCTCCACACCGCCCATGATTAACTTACGTCCGGCTGCAAACCGGTGCACGTCAATCCCAATTCCCACTCGATTCATGGTTGATAGCCTATCATTATGCGCGTTGCTTAATCAACGCTTCTACCGTGGCCAAATCGTTCGGCGTTGTTATCTTGAGATTCAAGAACGGGGTTTCGACCAAGCGCACTTTGTGTCCCAGACGCTCGACCGCTGCCGCTTCGTCTGTTACCACAATCCCATCGGCTAACACCTTTGCATAAGCTTCCCGCAATAGCGGAAACCGCACTGTCTGCGGCGTCTGAACGGCCCACAACTTTGTGCGATCCACCGTGCGCACTACAAAACGATTTTCGTCAGCCTCCTTGATCGTGTCTGTAACCTTGGTTGCGGCGATGCCCGTGCCATGGACGGAAGCGCTCTGGATGGTCATGTCAATCAGGGTGGGTGTCACCAATGGTCGCGCCCCGTCATGCACAACGGCAATT
Source organism: uncultured Verrucomicrobiota bacterium (assembly GCA_903825695.1). Taxonomy (GTDB): domain Bacteria; phylum Verrucomicrobiota; class Verrucomicrobiia; order Palsa-1439; family Palsa-1439; genus CAIKBP01. The sequence goes on along the minus strand of CAIKBP010000185.1, from coordinate 2,485 downwards.
TCTGTTGCGGGGTCACACTGCTCCAACCCGTTGCATACCGAGTTCTGCCGTTCTAAACCGCCATCGGTCATGGCGACGACTTTCCGGAAACCAAACCCGCGTACAAGCTCTTCGGCCTGCCCAGCGCAATCGGGCCGTCGCACCAGGACAACTGCCTCTACTGCGGCGCATGATTCCAGTGCGGCTAGGGAGTAATAGAGGAGTGGCTTGCCGAGAAGCTTTAGGAATTGCTTGTTGGCGCGACCACCCATGCGCGACGAGCGACCGGCGGCCAGGACAATCGCGGTTACCATGTGCCGCAGCCTAACAGAACCTACTTGCCTTGCGCAAGTTCAGGCGCTGTCTTGTCCGTTTTGGGTACTGAGTTGTCATTGTCCGCGCCGGCAAGTTCGGCAAAAGCCATGCGTCCCGCGGCCGTCTGCAGAACGCTGGAGATTACCACCTCCATGCTTCGCCCTATCAATCGTCGCGCACGGTGGACGACGATCATTGTGCCGTCGTCCAGGTATGCCAGCGCCTGTTCGGCTCCGCGTCCCTCACGGACCAGTTGGACGGTGAGTTTCTCCCCCGGCTGCACGACGGGCCGCAATGCCTTGGCGAGTTCGTTCAGATTGAGCACCTTGACATGCTGTAGCTCGGCGATCCGGTTCAAGTTGTAGTCGTTGGTCAGGATCTCGGCGTTGAGCATCCGCGCCAGTTGCACCAGTTTGCTGTCCACTTCCTTAATTTCCGGGATGTCGTTCTCATGGATCTTGAGCTCGATGTTCGGGTTCTTCTGCAACGACTTCAGAATGTCCAATCCGCGATGTCCGCGCACTCGTTTGATGTCGTCACTGGCGTCGGCGACGTACTGCAATTCGTGCAATACAAATCGGGGGATGACGAAGATCGCGTTAAGAAAGCCGGTGGCGGCCACTTCGAGTATCCGCCCATCAATGATCACATTTGTGTCCAACAGGATCAGCCGCTCGGGCACGTCTTCACGGCGGAACTTCACGTACGGAATCACGAGATTGAACTCGTCCTTACCGCGCAGCGCAATGACCATCGCCAAGTAGGTACACACCAGGAACATTATGATCTGGGGCGACAACGTTGGTCTGCGTGTCCACCTTGGAGAACAGCACCGAGTTACCAATGAGGTAGCTGACCAGCGTGCCGGTGAACAAACCGAACGTGACCGCGGACAACCCACGCAGCGAAAAGCTTTTTGTGGCCAGATCAATGCCGATGACAGCCGAGCCGCCTGCCAAGCCAAGCGCCAACCCAATCAACTGGTGCTGCGCCCAATCCGGATAGATTTGCGAGATGGACCAACTGCCCAGCGTACACAGCACCAAGAATGCAAGTCTAAGCGCGATGAGCGTCACAGTGTATTCCTTTCCGAACCCTTTTCTTGCGTACTTATAACGGGTTCAACGCCAAAACGCAGGTTCGGCATGTTTATTCCGCCCCTTTTGTCCGGTCTTCACTAGGTGCCCCTGTCCGCTCCTTTGTCGCCGGCCGTGCGGGAACTGGCGCCATTCCCCCGCGTGGGGCGTCGCCCAACCTATCGTTACTCGGTTCCTTATAGAGCAAACCATGATAGCGCCAATTCTCCACCAGGCGCAGTATCTCGTCGTGCAACGTCGGCTCGAGTATCAGTTTGCCGACCGTGCCCTCACCTTTCTCAATCTTTTCCAGTAGCGCATTGAGTCGGCGTGTGCTCTCAGCTAGGTTTTTCGTCACGGTTCGGACGTCGTCTTGATTGTTCGACACCAGATCGTCCACGCGCCTTGCCGTTGTGCTCAAGCCGAGTGTCAACGCCGCCGCGTTGCTGGTGGTGACGTCAATGTTGGCAATGGCCGACTGGGCGTGCTCCAGGGTTTCCTGGTTCAAGACCGTTTCATCCACACGCTTGATGGCTTTGTCCACTCGTTGGATCGTTGTCGCCGCCTGCTGCAAGACGTCCACAACAGCGCGAATCGCCTCCGTTAAGTCCACGCTTGACGAGCCTTCAACCGTGTCGCCCGGTTTCAATTTCTCCGCCGACACGCTTTGCGGGACCACATCGATGTATCGGTCACCCAGCAACCCGGATTGGTTGATCACAAACTTCGCGTCCTTCCGGATCGTGACTCCCTCGTAAATACTGAGCGTCACGTGGGCGCGCACGGCATGATCCTCGGCCAGACGGACGTCGCGCACCTGACCGACGGGAATCCCCGCCAATAGCACGCTGGCTTTCTTGACGATGCCGCCGGCCTGTGGAAAAATCACCGTGATTTCGTAACTCTTCTTCCCCAGCCGCTCGTACTTGCCGAACTTGAGGATCATCCCAGCCGTCAGCACCAGACAAACCAATACAAAGATGCCAACCCTGATTTCAGTGGATCGATACTGCGCCATGTTTTGCCTCCTGCGTTGAACTGCCGCCCGTGATGAATTGTCGTACGATTGGGTCCGTGGTTGTTTGAATCTCCTGTGGCGTGCCCACTGCGTAGAT
>CAIKBP010000184.1 GCA_903825695.1 uncultured Verrucomicrobiota bacterium | reverse complement strand
CGCCCCGTTTCGTTATCTCGTCACGGAAAGCAGTTTGTCGGTGGTGAACCTTGCCCCAACGGTGGCGTACCGGGTCAACGAACATTTCTCGTTGGGCGCCAGCCTCAATATTTACTACGGCACCACGAAGATGGAGCAAAATGTTTTTGGAGGTTATTTCGGTCAGGCTTCCGACGCCAATTTCCGCTTCGAAGGTGATGGCATGGGTGTCGGCGCAACCGTGGGCGCATTGTGGAAGATCAACGAGCGCCATTCCGTCGGCGTCGTATACCGCAGCCCGTTCTCGATCAATTTTAAGGACAGCGCCTCGTTGAAGCTGGAGAACGTCAGGGTTGGGCCGAGTGCCGCAGAAGCGCGGATCCCGTTCCCGCAATCTGTGGCGTTCGGTTACGCATATCGTCCCATGCCGAAACTAAAGCTTGAGGTGGACGCCGATTGGACTGACTGGGACGCGCTCAACACTGTGCGCCTGCATTGGGGCAAGGGCCCCCTGAACGGCTACAAGATTCCGTTCAATTGGCAGGACAGTTGGTTCTATGAATTTGGCGCGCAATATGAACTCAGTGAACACTGGACCGTGCGCGCAGGCTACGTTTTTTCGGAGAACTCGGTTCCGCAGAAAATGTTTTCACCAAGTGTCGCTGATTCAGATCGTCATGTGCTGAGCACTGGCCTCGAGTACAACGCGAAACGGTTCAGCGTTGATGTCGTGTATCAGTACTCGCTGTTGGCCGACCGCACGATCCGCAATTCGACCGATGGTGTCCTTGACGGCAAGTGGTCAGGTGATGGCCACGCCGTGATGGTAACAACCACGTTCAGATTCTGAAAAGCATTTACATGGGAAATCAGGATATGGGAGCAGGTTCTGCCAAAGAGTTGGAGATGCCAATCATGTACTCCGGGCCAGCACAGGAAGACAAACCCACCTTGCTCATAGTGGATGACGAAGCCGGCCCGCGGGAATCCCTGCGGATCGTGTTCAAAGATCGATATCGCTGTGTGCTGGCCTCGTGCGCCCGTGAAGGAATAGAGCGTGCGCGGCAGAATCCCGTGGATGCCGCCATCCTTGACATACGGATGCCCGATTTTTCAGGCGTCGAGGTGCTCCGCGAACTCAAGAAGATCGATCCCGATGTCGAAGTAATAATGCTGACCGGCTACGAAACAGTCGACACCGCCCGCGCGGTGTTACGGCTCGGTGCTGCAGATTATTTGAATAAACCGTTCGATGTTTTTTCGATTCGAGAGCTGATTGAGAAGTGCATGGTGCGTCGTCAACGCAAGCTCGCCACGAGGCAGAGCATCAGCGATTTGCAGCGGGTCAACAAGGAGTTGTCCCAGGAATTGGCGCATAGCCAACGAGCTGTAGAGGCCGGCGTGTTGTCCACCGGAGTCGTACACGAAATGAATAATCCGCTAACCATCATCACCGGCTATGCCGAGATGCTCCAACGGGATCTAGCGGGGTTGCAGTCATCGGACCCCAAGACCGCGGAACATATGCATCAGCAACTGGATGTGATCGAGCGGGAGATCGACCGCTGCAAGGAGATTTCGCAGCGTTTTCTGCAGTTCGCACGCGCCGACCACAAGCACGCGGAAATGGTTGAGGCAGCCAAGCTGGTCGAGGACGCTGCCTCATTGCTCAAGGCGCATCCGTCCCGTGGCGAGGTGAAGATTGTGTCCAGTAGCAGCGAGATCGGATTGCGAATACGCGTACATCCAACTGAGGTTTTGCAGGTGCTCATCAACCTGGGTGTCAACGCATTGCATGCCATGGGCGGCAAGGGCGTGTTGAAGTTTGCCACTGAGCGCGTCCCAAATATCCCCACGACATGCATGCTTCGACCCGATCGTCTCAATGCCGAGTGTTCATTTGTCAAACTTTCCGTAGCCGACACGGGTTGTGGCATTGCACCCGAGGATCTGCAGAAGATCTTCCAACCCTACTACACCACAAAGAGCGAAGGCGCAGGTCTGGGTCTCTCCATTGTGCGCGAAATGGTCGTTGGGCACTACAGCGGTGCTATCGACGTGCAAAGCACCGTGGGCCAGGGCACCACTTTCAGCGTATACTTGCCGCTATCCGACTGAGTTGTTAATGTCTCCGCCAAGAAAGGTTGGCAACGGCAGATGGCAGCAGATCCTGGGACATGCATTGGTATCGAAGGCGGAGGCACGCACACAGTAGTCTTATCCGCCGACGCGCGCGGCCGGGTAATCAAACGCCTCGAACTTGGCCCGTTTAACCTGAAGCTCGCCAGTGACGCACGGATCCTCTCAATGCTTCGCCACATTCGTTCCGCCTTTGGTTTTTTGCCTTCTGCCGTCAGCCTTTGTCTGGCCGGTTGCCGCACTGCGGCAGATCGCATCCGAGTCCGTGCGCTCGCAGCCAGAGTCTGGCCGCGTGTGCATTGTTTCGTCGGCAACGATCTGGATTCCGGATTTGCCGCGGCCTTCGGCAGGGCTGGCGATGGCATACTCGTCATCGGCGGGACGGGTTCATGTGTGTATGGCCGGCGGGACGGGCGAGCGGTTAAAGTGGGCGGCTGGGGTCATCTTTTGGGCGACCACGGGAGCGGTTACTGGATTACGCAAAGAACGCTGCAGGCCGCGTTGCGCGAGTTTGACCGGATGGGTAAGTCAAATCGTACGCTGCGCAGAACACTGTGTGCACTATGTCTAAACTCGCCGGATCAACTCATCGACTGGATGCGGCACGCCGACAAAGCCGATGTGGCCGCGCTGGCTGGCGAGATCGGTGCTGACAATCACGCAGTGCTCACAGAAGCAGCGGAACAACTGGCTGACGACTGCGCCGCTGCGGCTAAAAGACTGCGCATTGTCAATCCCATCATCATGCTGTCTGGCGGAGTATTGGCGCACAATCGCGAGCTTCGACGGTTGCTGACAGCAAAGATTCGCCAGCGGTTGCCTGGGACGCGCGTCAGGCAATCGCGCCATGAGTCGGTGTGTGGCGCACTTCTACTGGCCGGCTATGCCTCCATTATTCATCCTTCACCCTTTCACCCTCATCTTTTTGCGGTTACCCTTACCGAACTTCGCAATCCTCGCACGATGGACATTGGCAAACGCAGTGTCCCTCAACTCATTGACGCGATGCTCAACGAGGAAGCGCGCGTGATTCCGGCGTTGCGCTCCAACAAGCGCGCCATCGAACGCGCCATTCGTGCCATTGTTGCCGCATTCAAACGCGGTGGACGACTCTTTTACATTGGCGCAGGCACGAGTGGTCGACTTGGCGTGATCGATGCCAGTGAATGTCCACCGACCTTTTCCACGTCACCCGACATGGTGCAGGGCATCATCGCGGGTGGCGTGAACGCCCTGCATTCTGCGGTGGAGGCTGCCGAAGACGACATGGTAGCGGGTACCGAGGCTGCGCGGTTCCGTGGTGTTGGCCACAGAGATGTCGTGGTCGGTATTACCGCGAGCGGTTCGACGCCGTTTGTTCTGGGCGCGCTCGATGAGGCGAAATATCGCGGCGCAAAAACGTTCCTCCTGTCTTCTTCCAAGCCGCTTACCACTCACCACTCACCGATCACCATTCTCACCGGCCCCGAACTTCTCACTGGCTCGACGCGGCTCAAAGCCGGCACTGCCACAAAACTTGTGTTGAACATGCTGACGACGATTTCCATGATTCGGCTCGGCAAGGTGGTATCGAACTTGATGGTGGACGTGAAGCCGAACAGCGAGAAACTGCGCGCACGGGCCTGCCGGATCGTTGCCACACTCCGAGGATGCACGGAAGAAGAAGCGCGGCGCCGGTTGATCCGTAGCCGCTGGAATGTGAAGCAAGCGGCGTACGATCCAAAGCTGAGCCACCGCAGACTCGCGTGCTAGCGCGGGGCGCGGTTAGCTCAAGCGTATGGTTGGGCGCTTGCATCACTTCAGTCCGTACTTCTGCCTCAGCGACTGCACTAGAAAAGCCGCATCAAAGGTGTAGATACGCTCTGGTTTCTCCGAAAAGCACTTGATGAGTAAACCCGTCCTCGGCTTGTGAAAGATGTAGGTCTGACCGGGATAATATGTCGTCTGTCCCGAGTACGTCACAACATCGCCGGCGACCATACCAGACCCGGAAGTGTATGACTGACCGGGAGTGGTAAATGCGTGCACAGAAGTCGAACTGCTCTCGTCAACGACGGCAAAACAACTGAACCCATGCGACTGCGCCAACTCCGCAGCGTGAAGAAGCGCAAAATCCTGGGCGCGCTCCATAGCAGTATAGGCGTTGCCGCGAAAATAAACGCGGAAAACATCTGGGGCTAACTGAGTGTCCGAGTAGCCGCCCCTTAATGAGGTAGACTGGTAGGGCGTAGCGCAACCAACAACAAACGAAACCAGCGCAACAGCGAGCAAATTCGTTGTAAGCTTCATCGTGAGTCTCCTTTTGCAGCCCAACGTCTGAGGTCAGCACCGCTGACCGCATAGCAGGCAGCGGTTGGCTGGACCGAATGGTTAGGACATATCCTGAAACTCAAGAATCGCATAAATCTCATCCCTCACACGAAGAATCACGACAAGAAGCTTCTGTCCCTGCTTGAAGTACGTAGGAAAGTCGGTCGTCGCGCGGTGGCGAATCTGGTAGTACTGGCCTCGCTGCGTAGTACGGCCATGATACATGTAACCCCACAAACGCTCTCCTCGCGGATAAATCACGGTGACTCCACCTCGGTCAAGGCCGTGCTCATGCATCGCAGCGAGGGGCACAATGCTCTTTGGCACGGTCACATGGTGCATCGTGTTTGTCAGGAATGTAGGATTGATTCTGAAATCGAATCTGACCATTGCTTTATCCTAACATTAGTATTCGTATGAAGTCAGGGGCAAAAAACAAACAGCCGCTAAACTTCAAGTTGCTGACATGATGAAATGCATGGAACAACGTGTCAACTTGAAAATCAATGAGTTACGCCGAAGTTTCGTGGCAGCGGGAGGAGTTGGTAAGCGGAATCGCGCAGGCCGCCTCCAACGGGCAAATTGGCGGGTGAAATCGGCGTCACGTTGATGGCGGTCGCCGGCTCTGTTTTTTGCTCGCAAGGTGCTCCGTTCATCTCGTATCTTCCGTCGGCCATGCGAATACTCTCGGGCATACAACCAAGCGGCAAGTTGCACATCGGCAACTACTTTGGAATGATGCGTCCCGCGCTGGAACTGGCGCAGAAGGGCGAGGCGTTCTATTTCATTGCCGATTACCACGCGATGACTTCGATCACCGATCCCGCCGAGCTTCGGCAGAACGCGCTCGACGTGGCGTTGGATTTTCTGGCGTGCGGACTGGACCCAAAACGCACGGTGTTTTACCGGCAAAGCGACGTGCCACAGGTGACGGAGCTGACTTGGATTTTGTCATGCGTGACCCCAATGCCGATGCTGGAGAACTGCGTCAGCTACAAGGACAAGGTTTCACAGGGGATGCGGCCGAACCACGGGTTGTTTGCGTACCCGGTGTTGCAGGCGGCGGACATCCTGATTGTGCAATCTGATGTCGTGCCGGTTGGCAAAGATCAGAAACAGCACATCGAGATCACACGCGACATCGCCGGGGCGTTCAACCGTCAGTATGGCGAGGTGTTTCGGATTCCTGAGGCGAGCATCCGCCCCGAGGTGGCCGTGATGCCCGGGATCGATGGGCGCAAGATGTCGAAGAGCTACGACAATACCATCGAGATTTTCGGCGACGAGAAGGCGACGCGGAAAAGAATCATGAGTATTGTGACAGATTCACAATCAGTCGAAGCGCCCAAAAAAGATTTGAACAAGAACATACCGCTGCAACTTTACAAAGTGATCGCGTCCGCCGACAAGGCGCGCGAGATGGAAACCAAACTAGCTGCAGGCGGTTATGGCTACGGCGATGCGAAGAAAGAACTGGCCAACGCGTTGCTGGAGTATTTTGCGCCGATGCGCGCCAAACGCGCAGAGCTGATGAAGAACCTCGATTACGTTCGCGAGGTCTTACGCAACGGTGCGGAGCGCGCTAACGCTGAGGCGGACAAGACCATGCGGAAGGTGAGAGAAGCGGTCGGTTTGCGGTGAGCCCTCACCCCGACCCTCTCCCTGAGCAAGGGAGAGGGAAACGACTCCTCACGCCGCTTGCGGGGGAGCCGAGTCTGCGAGACGCCGCTGTCGTCTGCGGCAAAGGATCGAGGTGAGGGACCGGCGGAAATATGGAAACCGATTATAAAATCAAACTGGAGGTCTTTGAGGGGCCACTGGATTTGTTGCTATACCTCATCAAGAAGGATGAGGTTGACATTTACGACATCCCGATCGAGCGGATCACGAACCAGTACATGGAGTATTTGTCGTTGATGCAGATGCTCAACCTGGAAGTCGCGGGCGAGTTTCTCGTGATGGCGGCGACGCTGATGTACATCAAGAGCCGGATGTTGTTGCCGGCGGATCAGCAGGTGATCGACCACGAAACCGATGAAGGCGAGGATCCGCGCTGGGAGTTGATACGCCAATTGATCGAGTACAAGAAGTTCAAGGACGCGGCGCTGCAGCTTGGACGGCGTGAAGAGGAGCAATCGAACGTCTTCGCCCGCGGCGCGACGGCCGAGGACATCCCTGCCGGTGTCGAGCAGCCGTTGGCTGAAGTCAGTATATTCGACCTCATCGACGCGTTTGGCGAAGTATTGAAACGGACCAGCGCCCGCGAAGAGTTTCATGAGATTGTCGAGGAACGATTCACGGTCAGCGACAAAATCGAGGAAATCCTCTATACTATGCAGAGCCGGAACGAGATTGTGTTCCGTGAACTGTTTGCCGAAGCGGCGACACGGACGGAAGTGGTGGTCACTTTTCTCGCGCTGCTGGAATTGATCCGGCTCAAACGATTGAAGGTCAGACAGGAAAAGGCGTTCGGAGAGATTCATGTGATCAAAGTGACCTGACGTTTTTTGTAGCCGCGAAACGTTTTCGCGGCAGAAGAACCGCGAATGAGATTCGCGGCTACAAGAGGAATATGACTGTAGAGCTGAATAACATCGTGGAAGCGGTTCTGTTCGCGGCGGAACGCCCGCTGTCGATCAAGGAGATACGGACAATCTTTGCCGAGGCGACGGATGAGGACGGTCCCGGAGCGACGGAATCGTTTCGCAACGTACGGGAAGCGCAGATTGCCTCGGCGTTGGAGAAATTGAAAGTTGAGTACGATACACCGCTACGGAGTTTCCAACTAGTCGAGATTGCGGGCGGATGGCGGCTGGTAAGCCGGGCCGAATATGCGCCGTGGCTGAAAAAGCTTCTTGATGAGGCGCGACCACACCGCCTGTCGTTGCCGGCGTTGGAAACGCTGGCGATAGTTGCTTTGCGGCAGCCGATTTCGCGCGCTGACATTGCGGGAATTCGCGGTGTTGACGTGGATGGTGTTGTAAAAACGCTGTTGGAGCGCGATCTGATCACGATTGTCGGACGCAGCGACGTGCCGGGCAAACCATTGCTATACGGGACTACACAGCGGTTT
>CAIKBP010000183.1 GCA_903825695.1 uncultured Verrucomicrobiota bacterium | reverse complement strand
CGGCAGCCAAGCGCTCCTGTTTTTCATCTTCGCGTTCTTTTGGTGTACGAAGTTGGCTCTTGCGCGGCACAAGTGGTTTGGCGGTCGCGCCTTCGCCTTCGTGTTCCCAATCGTTCCGGCATTGCCTCGTGAGCCAACCAGCCGGCATTGCGATGCGTTCGTTAAGAAACTTCTTTGCGTCATTGCGTTCTAGTACGGATCGAGGCGAGTCATCTTTCGCCGGCCAGAGGATGCGCGCCTGCTCTGGGAAAAACATCCACGCCAACCGCTGCTTGAGGTAGCGATGCACAAGGCCCGTGTGTGCAAGCGCCGTTTGATCGAGGTCTTCTGGCAGCCGGTATTCGGTTAGCGCTGCGATGCGTCGCTTATCAGGATTTCTGAATGACCTCTCAGCGCGCCGGATCCACGCACGCCACTGCGTGCTATCGATCCCGTAGAAATCGAATGGCAGCCGGTCGTTCTTCTTCTTGTTACACGCGGTGCACGCGACGGTCTTATTAAACTCAGCGTCAGGGCCAAAACCTTTGCGCGCGTTCCGAGGGTAAATGTGTTCGATGTGGAGGTCGTCCGGAGTAAAACGGGCTTCTCGGTCTTCGCAGTATGCGCAGGGGCTCTTGATTGTCGGGAACGCCGGTGCTGGCGGTTGCTTGCACTGACAGAAACGCTTGTCTAGTTTGTCGGGGCGACGAAATCGCTCGCTATACGGCTTGCCGCACTCCGCACACCGAGCACCCAGTTCCTCCATCAAGCGAACCTTGAGGTGTCGCTTCGGAAGCTGATCGACTGGACTGGCGGCAGCAACGGCTTTCTGGGCAGCCTTCTCTCCGGGGCGCGGGAGCACAGCCTCCACACGAATGTATTGAATAGGGCCAACCTTGCCGTTCGCGTTCCGTTCAATCCAATTGAGAAGCCGATCGCAACGGGCACGCAACGCCCGCTGGCTGAGTATCACTTGGCCTTCGCTGAGCGCGGCTTCACAGTCACGCAGGTATTGTTCCTTCGTTGTGCCTAGCTCGGCCCGCTGCCGCAAGTGTTGGAGACACAGGCGGGAGCGGCCCTTTGCGCCTCGCCGACTGCGCCACGCGCAACCGAGATTGACCAATTCAGCAGAGTGCCACACATACGGGTCTTGGAGCTTGGGCTTCTTCGCAACTTTCTTCCCCTCTGCTACAAAGATGCGCTTGGGCAGATGTGCAAACTGCGCGAAGAACTCCTGCAGTTTGGCAGCCAGCTCGTCGTCTGAGATTTGCTTATCGGTGCACAACCGGAATAGATGATCAAACTCCTCGTTCTCCAGCCTGCGCTCCTCATTCACAATCAGACGGGCCTGTCGTTTCTTGACCGTGCCGGTCTTCGCCATCTGCGCTTCCACAAGCTGGGCCGCCTCTTTCGGTGCGACACGCACGTCTCGGAGCGACTGTTTGATGAGCAGGGCTAAGACAGTCTTGCCTTTCTTGCGCGGCGTGTTGACATGACTACCTCGCGCGGCACACCAAGTGCAGCCACGCAATTGCCGATTGTCAAAACGCGGTTCGCGGCGATGCCAGTTGAGTACCT
>CAIKBP010000182.1 GCA_903825695.1 uncultured Verrucomicrobiota bacterium | reverse complement strand
GTGCTTCAGGCGAAGGGCCTTTCACCGATGGGCTCCGACCAGGACGATATCGTGCTGGTTCCTTACACCACCGAATTGAAACGCATTCACATGGAAACATGGCTGGATGTCATGCTCGTGCAGGCTGTTTCCCGCGATGCCCTCAGTCGGACCGAACAGGAAATCAACGATCTCCTGCGTCAACGGCACCACATCGACCCCGCCCGTGGCGATGACTTCACTGTGCGCAGCCAGGAAGACATCGCCCAGGCCGCCACCGCCACCGCCCGTACCATGACGTTTCTGCTCGGCGCGATCGCCTGTGTCTCTCTCATTGTAGGCGGCATCGGCATCATGAACATCATGCTGGTGAGCGTGACCGAGCGCACGCGCGAGATCGGCATCCGCATGGCCGTGGGCGCACACGGCCGTGACATCCTCCTTCAGTTTTTGATCGAGGCGATGACACTTAGTTCGGTGGGCGGAATCATCGGCATCCTTTGCGGCGTCGGAGCCTCGAAGATCCTGTCCGTGGCGAAGGGCTGGCCAACGCTGGTCTCACCCACTGCGGTGATCGTTTCGTTTCTGTTCAGCGCGGCCGTTGGGATTTTCTTCGGGTTCTATCCCGCCCGCAAGGCTGCGCAGCTCGATCCGATCGAGGCGTTGCGGTACGAGTAAGGCAGTCGCCGCAGTGCTCGACACCGTTGCTGCAATCTGGTAAGCAACTCTCGTCCCATGAAACTACGCGAACAACTTTTAGGCAAGGCGCGCCGCATTGTCGTCAAACTCGGCACGGGCTTGCTCACGGACGCGCAGAACCAACTCGCGCGGTCGCAGATTACGCAATTGGTCGGACAGTTGTCGGCGGCACGACACGATGGGCGCGAAGTGTTGGTCGTGTCGTCTGGCGCAATCGCAGCAGGGATGTCGGCGCTCGGGCTGGCGACTCGGCCTAAAGAACTCGCACAACTTCAGGCGTGCGCCGCAGTCGGCCAGTGCCGGTTGATGGCCATATACGACGACGCGTTCGCCAGTTCCGGCGTTCATGTCGCACAGGTCCTGCTTACGCACGATGATTTGCGGAATCGCGCGCGGCATCTGAACGCCCGCCGTACACTAGACACTTTGTTGCGTCGCGGCGTCGTGCCAATCATCAACGAGAACGACACCGTTTCCGTGGACGAAATCAAGTTTGGCGACAATGACCGTCTGAGCGCATTGACTGCGGCACTGGTCGACGCCGACCTACTGGTGGTTTTGTCGCATGTTGAAGGGCTTTACAAAATCTGGGGCGACGCCAAAGACCAGAGAAAATTACAGGTGATACCCGTCGTCGAAGGAATTACGCCTGACATTGAAGCAATGGCTGGCGGCACAGACCGCCTCACCAGCGTTGGCGGGATGCGATCCAAAATCGAAGCGGCTAGGATTGTGACGAGGGCAGGGATTCCGATGGTGATCGCGAGCGGCGAACATCTCAACGTGTTGGCCGACGTGCTTGCCGGCAAGGAAATCGGCACGATTTTTCTGCCGGGCGCGAAAAAGCTGGCCGGCCGGAAACGGTGGATTGCGTTCTTTCAGCGAACCGCAGGTGCTTTGCGGGTTGATGGTGGCGCGCGGGATGCATTGTGCACCGGCGGCAAGAGCCTGCTCGCCAAGGGCGTAGTGGGCGCGGAAGGAGATTTCTCGGTTGGCGACGCGGTAAGCGTCCAGGATGCGAGCGGGGTTGAATTTGCGCGGGGATTGACGAAGGTTGCCAGCAACGAGCTTAAGACAGCGGCGGGCGTGGTCGTCCACCGTGATGATTTGGTGATACTGTAAATGGATCTGAAACAACAAATGCGGCAACTGGCGGAGCAGTCGCGCGATGCAGCGCGTGCGTTGGCAAAACTCGATACCGACGCCAAGAACGCGTTACTGCGTGCGATGGCTGACGGTATCGAACACGCCGCCAACAGGATCAAGGCCGCCAATGCGAAAGACCTTGCGGCAGGCAAAGAGGCTGGATTGTCCGCGGCAATGCTCGACCGCCTGACGCTCACCGACAAACGCATTGCCGAAATGGCCCGGGGCATCCGGGAAGTAGCGGCGCTGTCCGATCCCGTCGGCAAGACAATCAGCGAGTGGACGCGTCCCAACGGCATTCGCATCCGGAAAGTGCGCGTGCCAATCGGTGTCATACTAATCATCTACGAATCGCGCCCGAACGTCACCGCCGACGCCGCGTGCCTCTGCTTCAAGGCCGGCAACGCCGTAATTTTGCGCGGCGGCTCGGAAGCGATTCACTCGAACCTCGCCATTGCAGAGGTGATGAACGTGCCCGGCCTGCCAACGCACAGTATCACCGTTGTGCCAACGACCGACCGCGCGGCGATTGACGCATTGCTGAAACTCGACGAGTTCATCAATCTATGTATCCCACGTGGCGGTGAAAGCCTGATCCGTGCCGTGGCGGAAAAATCGCGTATCCCGGTCATCAAACACTACAAAGGTGTTTGCCACGTCTTTGTGGACCATGATGCCGATTTAGATATGGCGGAGAAGATCGTCATAAACGCCAAGTGTCAACGTCCTGCCGTGTGCAACGCCATCGAAACGTTGCTGGTGGACGAGAAAATCGCTGACAAATTCCTGCCGCGCATCGGCAAGGCGTTAGCGGACAAAAAAGTTGAACTGCGGGGTGATGCCGCAACTCGGCAACTCGTGCCGATTGCAAAACCGGCCACCGAAGACGACTGGTACGCGGAATATCTTGACCTGATTCTGGCGGTGCGTGTCGTCAACGGAGTAGGAGAGGCGATTGACCACATCACCAAGTACGGCAGCAATCACAGCGATGCCATCGTGACGAAGAACAAATCCACTGCTGACCGGTTCCTCCACGAGGTGGACAGTTCAAGCGTCTTCTGGAACGCCTCGACACGGCTTGCCGATGGCGCGCAGTACGGTTTCGGTGCTGAGATTGGTATCTCGACCGACAAACTCCACGCCCGCGGCCCAATGGGGCTTGAAGAATTGACCAGCTACAAGTTCGTTGTCATCGGTGACGGCCAGTTGCGCGAATGACCTTGGCCCCGCCAGCGCGCTCTCCTGCCGAACGCGCACATTACGTGCGCGCCGCACTTCCTGCAGGCGGATTGTTTGCCGGCATGACATGGCGGATTTCTTCGGAGCCGTTTCCGTTGACCGCGCAACTCGTGGAAGAATTGACAGCGCTGGGACCACAGTTACTGGCATTTTACCGCGCCTGCAACGTGATGTACCGGCATAGCGTTCAGGGCAAACTGCCACGCTGGGTTGCTGACTACCTCGACGCGGGCAAACCAAAGGAACTGATTGAGTTGTCGCGCAGCGACCGGTTCGAAAACGCAGTGCCGCGCGTGATACGTCCAGATATCATCCTCGGCAATGATCGTTGTTTCATCACGGAACTGGACTCGGTGCCGGGCGGCATCGGGTTGACCGGCTGGCTCGGCAAGACGTACGGCGAACTTGGAGACGACATCGTCGGCGGACAATTCGGGATGATGGAAGGTTTTGCAGTCGCAATGCAGGTGGAGAAAGAATCGTTTTCGGTCGTCGTTTCGGAGGAAGCCGCGACATACCGGCCCGAAATGCAATGGCTGGGCCAGCAGATCGGGTTCCGTGTGATGCGGCCTGAGGAACTGACTAATCTGTCGAATGTGCGCACATTGTACCGGTTCTTCGAGTTGTTCGACCTGCCGAATATCCCCAACGCGCCCGCGTTGATGGAAGCTGCGGTGCGAGGCGATGTGACTGTGACGCCGCCGTTTAAACCACAGCTTGAGGAGAAGATGCTGTTCGCATTCCTGTGGATGGAGCAGCTCCAGCCGTTCTGGCAGGAACAACTCGGCGAGAAAATGTTCGATCAACTTAGACAGGTGTTTCCATATACTTGGATTGTCGATCCGACACCGCTGTCGCCGGGGGCGGCGATCCCCGGACTCGGCATTCATGATTGGCGCGAGATGGCACGGTTTTCGCAAAAAAAACGCAAACTAGTCCTGAAAATTTCCGGTTTCCATGAACAAGCGTGGGGCAGCCGGGGCGTGTACGTCGGACATGACTTGTCGTCGGGGAGGTGGGCAGAGGCAATCGAGCGCGCGCTGGCATCGTTTCCGCAGCATCCATTTATCCTCCAAAGATTCGAGAAATCGCGGTTGGTTGACGCCCAGTACTTTGATTTCGAGGTGAACGCGGTGCAAATGTTCAAGGGTCGCGTGCGATTGTGTCCGTATTATTTCGTTGTCAACGACACAACCAATCTTGGCGGAATTCTCGCCACGATTTGTCCTGCCGACAAAAAACTCCTGCATGGAATGCCCGACGCAATACTGGCCCCATGCCGTGCGCAAGAGCCAGGCGCGAGCTTGTGATCAAGTTGCCCAATGCATTCCTAATTGGCTTGATGCGCGCGCAACACGTGTCTAACCTAAACCACAAATATGGACAGATCGGCGGTTTGTCTTTCGCTGAAAACTTTGTCCGAACTATGTTAGTCGGTAATCTATGAACGCACGTAAACTTTGGTCACGTATTCTGGTCATTGTCGGCAGTATTGCCATGCTGGTCGGTGCTCTTGACCTGATGGAGGGATCCCTAATCATCCTTGCCGGCAGCGGGCTGGTCGCGTTCGGCACCTTTCTCGGCCAGAGTGAACGCCGGCTGATCGCCTACAGGGTGTGGGTTTTCATTCTGATTGCGATTGGGGTGGGAGCGATGTGGGGGCTGACCTGGGTCGGCGGCTTTGGAGGCAATTCGGGACGTTCAATGTGGTTGGGAGTGCTGATTCTGCCTTATCTGATTGGCTGGTCGATGGGCATTTGGGGGCCGGGATCCCCGCGCTGGTTGTTGGTGATGGGCATCGTTGTCGGCCTGTTTTATCAGGCGATTCTTCCGATCGTCCTGGCGCGTGGTGGGAAGCACGCATGGGTAGGGGCCACCGTCATCAGCGCGCTCGGCGTGCTGACCATCGTCGGTTGCATCAGCCGCCTGAGAAATCGAACCGCAGAGCGACAGTAACTTACAATAGCTATGGCCTATAGAAGATTCGATCCAGACTTGCCTAACAAACCAGATCGAGCGAACCGGAGCGGGCGCTCGTAGTTCGGATGCTGGCTTGCTAGGCTATCGTCATTGGTTATTCTGGCTCCGGTCGCTCATCTGGATCGTTCGGCCTTACCAGAGAGACTTCCTGAAGTCGTGACAGTTCGATAAGCAAACTCTTGCAAAGGCGGGCGGTTTTAGCTAACATCTACACATCTATGAAAAAACTAATTTTGTTCTCCTTTTTGGTGGCCGCATTGGTCGGCGCGGCGCGAACTTGGGCCGAAGTCGATCCTGGTGACCGGTACCTCGATGCGTATTTACTGGTGCAAGAAGGCGATGCTGCGGAGCATCAATCCAACTGGGTCACAGCCAATGCCAAATACACGACCGCGCTGGATATCCTGCACGAGATCAGCACGACCAGCTCCAATTGGAACCCGAACATCGTCGAGTTCCGCACCAAGTACTGCACCGAACATCTCAACGCTTTGAAAAACAAACCGTCTGCGCCACCACAGGCAGTTCAGGCACCGGCTCCAACACCAACTCCGGCTGTCACTCCCGCACCAGTCCCAACAAGGGCCCCGGTCGTACCGGTGTCTATAGCGGCCCCTCCGATTGCTGCAACGCCAGTGGTAGCAAAACCCGCGCCAGTTGAGGCGGTCGTAACTCCACCCGCAGAAACAGAACGCATTCAACGTCTGGCGGCTGAATTGCAGAGCGCGCAGAACAAGGTTCGCGAGCTTGAAACCGCGCGCGCCGATCTGAAAACGAAACTCGATGAAGCACTTACCAAACCCGCACCCGTCACTCCGGTTCCCACGCCGACACCCGTACCGGTAGCCAAGGTTCCGGTGCCTGTCGTGGCCGCGCCGGACACACACATTGCCGATTTGACGAAACAGAGTCAGGAACTCAGCGCTCAACTGGGCGCGGCGCAAGCGCAGATTGCCGACCTCAAAGGAAAACTGCAAGTTGCCGCGAAACCATTGGCGCCTGTCGCACCAGCCTCACCGGTAGAATCCCCCGAACTGAATCAGTTGCGCACCGAATTGCAGGGTGCGCAGGACAAGATCCGCGAGCTTGAAGCCGCACGCACCGATCTGAAATCGAAACTCGATGAAGCGCTTGCCAAACCTGCCGCGGTCGCTCCGGTTCCCACGCCGACACCCGCGCCAGCGCCAGACACGCGCGTTGCCGATTTGACGAAACAGAATCAGGAACTCAATATTAAATTGGCGTTGACGCAGATACAGGTGGCCAACCTCAAGGACAAACTCCAGGCTACTGCAAAACCAGCGCCACCAGTTGTGCCAGTCGCGCCGGATACGCACGTTGCCGATTTGACGAAACAAAACCAGGAACTCAGCACCCAACTGGCGACGACACAGGCGCAGATGGCTGATCTTAAGGAGAAACTCAAAGCCGCTGTGAACCCGGTAGTTCCCGTCGTGTCAGCGCCCGTTGTGTCACCCGCGCCGGCTGAACTGAATCAGTTGCGGGCGGAACTCAAGAGCGCACAAGAGAAAGCCCGTCAATTGGAAGCGGCGCAAACCGAGTTGACCGCCAAACTTCAGCAGGCACAGGCCAAGCCAGCACCGGTCGTGCCCGTTACTCGCATTGCCGAGTTGACGAAGCGAAATCAGGAACTAGACACTCAGTTGAGTGTGGCTCAGACGCAGGCAGCCGATCTCAAGGAAAAACTAAGGGTCGCGATGAAACCGGCTGTGCCCGTCGAGTCCCCGGAATTAAAACACTTGCGGGTCGAACTGCAGCACGCGAAGGACGAACTGATCGCCTCGCGCAAGAATCTGGACGATATGCTCAAGGAAAAGTCCACACTCGATCAACGCTATCAAAATGCGTCCGCCAGACTTTCCGAGGCGGAACGGAAACTCCGCGCCGCCAAGCCCGGAACCGAGCGCGACGAACTGATTGTAGTAAAGAAACAATTGGAGCAGTCACAGCGGCGCCTTACCGTTGCGCAAGAAGCGGTTGAAGCGGCCCGCGCCGAGGCGATGCGCCACCAGAGAACCGCTGCCGAAGCCGCCGCCAAACTCATCGAGACCTCTCGCCAACTGCGCGCCGTGAAGACGGCCAGCGCCAAAAACGAGGAGATTATCCAGCAGTTGCGGCAGGATAATGCGAATCTGAAACGTGAGCAGGGCCAGAACTTCAACGCCCGCCACGCCGAGGAGGAGTATACGGGGCCGACGATTCCAGAATTGAAAGGCTGGCGACCACATAACTGGCCGCTGAAGAAGGCCACGCCAAAATCCGTGATAACGGTCACGCCTGCCACCGCGGCGTCGAAACAACAAGAAGTCACCGCCACGATTCCCGCACCACCAAAACCGGGCCCGGCTAAATCCGAGCCTGTCAAACCCGCACCCGCTCAGGATTCAGACTGGTGGCCGTTCGGGAAGAAGGCGCCTTCTGCGGTGACGAATCAGCCGCCTGCCAAGGTGCCAGTCAAGGGCGCGACGAATTAAGCGGCGTTCGGGCTGTTGCGCGCATTTGATTCGTGGCGCGGATGGAGTTCGGTGTTTTCAGCCCGATTTCGACGTTTTGGAGTGGCAGGGGAATGGGGAACCTTTTTAGTTTGAAGCACTCGACGAGCATCAACAGGAGTGAACGAAACGGATGAGCAAGAAGATTGGGGTGCTGACGGGTGGAGGCGACTGCTCGGGATTGAACGCTGTGATCCGTGCGGTAACACGGCGGGCGTTGATTGAAGGTTGGGAGGTCATCGGCTTCCGCAACGGTTGGGCTGGCGTGATCCAAGGCGATCATATCGTCCTGGATCGGCAACGGGTGGCCGAAATTCTGCATTTGGGAGGGACTATTCTTGGCACCTCGCGCACCAATCCGACGGATGAACAGATCGGCACGATTACGGATAATCTAAAAAAAGCGGGCGTGACGACATTGGTCGTCATCGGCGGTGACGATACCCTAACGGTCGCATCCCGCCTGCACCGGCAGGGCCTGCCCGTCATCGGCGTGCCGAAGACGATCGACAACGATATCGCTGGCACCGATCAGACGTTCGGGTTCGACACAGCTGTAAACATCGCGACAGAAGCCATTGACCGCCTGCACACCACTGCCGAGTCGCATGGCCGCGTATTAGTCGTGGAAATCATGGGCCGGCAAGCGGGATGGATCGCGCTGTATGCAGGCGTGGCAGGTGGCGCCCACGTGGTGTTGTTGCCTGAGTTCCCAATGACGTTGGACCAGATCTGCAAGATCATTAAGTCACGCCATGCCAGAGGAAGGAATTTCTCCATCGTTGCGGTGGCGGAGGGCTTCAAGCTCGAAGGCGAAGCGATTCTGCAGACAAAGGAGCTCGATGCATTCGGGCACGAGCGGCTGGGCGGGATTGCCGAGCGATTGTGTAGTGCCATTGAGAAGGCCACCGGTATCGAAAGCCGTTCGGTGGTGCTCGGTCATACCCAACGCGGCGGCACACCCACGGCGTTCGACCGTGTGCTCGGCACGCGTTACGGCGTCAAGGCGGCAGAACTGGTTATCAGCGGCCAGACTGGCAAGATGGTCGCGTTGCGCGGCACAGACGTTGTCGGCGTGGACTTCGACAGCGTTATCACCGAGCAGATTGACAAGAAGACAGGTCAACTTAAGCTGCGCATGGGCAATCGGAACGTGCCTAAAGAATTCTACGACTTGGCCAAGGTGTTTTTCGGCTAAAGCAATGATTCACTCAGGGAGCGGCGGCAACGTCGCTCCCGTGTTGTTTGTGGGCATGACGAAAACAGCGATAGCCGATTGTCGGCTCTACGGATTCATTGATGCCGCGTATCTGGCCGGACGCGACCCATCTGACCTGACTCGGCAGTTGATCGCCGGCGGCGTGGATGTGATTCAGGTTCGCGCCAAGCGTGAGACGCATCCGCAACGCGTCGCGCTGGCAATGGCGGTCGTCCGCGCCGCGCAATCGTCGCCAGTGCCGATCATCGTCGACGATGACATCGACGCTGCATTCGAGGTTGCTGCTGATGGCATCCACCTCGGACAGGAAGATTGGGCGGCGATTCCGCGGGAGGAAAGGCGAAAGAAGTTAACGGGATTACGGATCTTTGGCATCAGCACACACTCGTTGGAGCAGGCGCAAACGGCGGAACACGACGGCGCGGATTATATCGGGGTCGGCCCGGTGTTCGCCACAGGCACGAAGCCGGGAGTGAAACCGGTCGGCGTGGAATTGGTGCGGCGAGTCGCAGCGCGGGTCGCAGTGCCGTTTTTCGCCATTGGCGGCATCACTCCGGCGAACCTCGGCGATGTGCTGGCTGCGGGCGCGACAAGGGTTGCGGTGGTGTCCGCGATTCTGTGCGCACCCGACGTGGCCAGGGCGGTGGCGGCGTTCAAGGAGAGATTGTGATGAGCCTGTTAATTACCGGTTTGATCGCTCTCGACAGCGTAAAACGCCGGTTGAGGTTTTTCGCCTGGTGAGCCACTTCGGAGTGATATGAGCCAACACCGGCCGGACGCGCTGGACGCCGCGTCAGCGATCAGGCGGCTGCGACTTGTTTGACTTCCTGATGGACCAGTTGCGCGCAAGCCGGGCACATGCCATGCGAGGTCTGGGTAGCAAAAGCCCTTTTCGAAGAACCTTTCCAGCGGTACCCACTGTTTCCCATCATAGACCTTGTGGCACCAAGCGCAGACGCGCAGAAATCCCTCCATGTAGTGCAGTCGCACGAGAAGTCGGCGCGTGATCAGGAATGTCACTAACCAAACAAGCGCTGTCACCCCGCTTTCCAGAACCGGTTCGGCCCAGTTGGGTGCATGGTGCGTCCTGTCGGTGAGTATTTCGGGCAAACCGATCCACTCGTTGAGCCATGAGATGGCAATGATTGCCAGAAATGCCGCTCCTTGAAACCAGAGAACGCGGAGCCGATACTTGGAGTGATTCATGGTTAACCTATAATCCCAGAGTTGGTCTTGAGCAACTTTGAAGCGCTTGGCGCCGAACCTGCCGGGCCGACCGCCGCGTTAGCGCGGCTCTCCGGCCGGGCCACCGGCCACGGTAACAAGTAGTTGAAGCAACCAGCCGAGCGCGCCGATCTTCAGGATGGCGAACTGTTTTGGGTCGTCGAGATCGAGGTCTTCTTGGTTCATATCCTGTTCAGTAACGGAATTGAGTTCGCCAAGGATGAGCCGGGCTTCGTTGATTGCGCTTATCCACGCATTGAGGTGGACGGCGGCAAACGTAACGCAGCAGGAATGGGTCTCCATCGATTCCTCTTCGAGCTTGGCAAGATCGCGCGCAACAGTTTCGCCCGAAGTAACGAACAGGTGGCGCAATTCGGGCACGATTAGTTGCTCCCAATCATGGTTTGCCTTCATGTCATTGCGTGTCGGGGCGGGGAACAGGCGGCTGTGGGCATCGGGTTGATCGCGTTTCTCCAAGATATGCGGCAAATCGCGCAAGCAAAAGACCAGCACCGGTGGGATACCAGTGATGCGGATGTGTTTCTCGTCCGCGGCACTGACGCGAAGCGGGTTCATGGCTATGATTTCTCCATCGTGGTGAGCAACTGGTAGCTCTGCAACTGGTGGACGTAATGCTCGGCCTGTTCTCGTCCGCCCGACCAGACGATGGACCGGCCGCGCTGGTGCACCTCGAGCATGTGGCGCTCGGCCTTTTCACGCGGGTACCCAAACACGCGCTGGAACACCATTGTCACATAGGTCATCAGATTGATTGGGTCATTGTGGACGACGACATTCCACGGTGTAGCCAACGATTCTTTCGTTGCAGTCTCATCGATTTGAATGACGCCCGGTTGTGTCGGCACAGCCATATGCCACAAGGTATCAGAAGCAACAATACTTACCAACTTAGACTTGATTTGCAGTGAGAAACGTCGAAAATGGTCGCAGCCAAAAGCGGGCAAGCTTCCCAAGTATTAATAGGCGATGTTTCGCTTGATTTGAGCCAGAAAATATCGAGAATAACAGCGATCCAAGCGGGCGTAGCATAGTGGTAATGCACCGGCTTCCCAAGCCGGCTAGGAGGGTTCGATTCCCTTCGCCCGCTCCAATTCCTCCGTGGCGCGGAAACGCGAGCAGTTCCTAAAGTCAGGGCCCGGCCACGAGTTCTTGCAGAAGGCGATTGTAGCAGAGTTTACCCCGAATCCGATTCGGGGTGGTAATGCACCGGCGCCAGAAAAGAATTCGGGGTGAACCCTGAAAATGATTCGGGGCAAGCTTCCCAAGTTTACCCTGACGAAGTCGGGGCCGGCGAAGATCACCCGCTCCAATTCCTCTCGCGCTTACGGGGTTGCCGTAATCAGATCGATCTTCGCGCGTTCCGATTGGCCAAGGCCTAGGCGGCCAGCGGTGGTGATGTGGCTGGCTTGGAAGCCGATGGCGGATACGTTGGCTTCACGGCGTTTTGCTTCGAGCAGTTCCAGCGCGACAGCGTCCACAGCGACGGGATCACGGCTGAACAGCAGTCCGCCATAGTTCCACGAGTATTCCGGTTTGAACGCCGGACCGCCCGCGTAGCCGCCGACCAGACCGTCCATCGCGTTCAGCACTAATTTGCCGCGGAGTTGCGGCATGGTACAGATTTCGGCGATAGCCGGGTCGTTGCGCTGACTGAACATCTCGAATCGGCGCTGATTGTCTACTGCGCCGACGGAAATATTGTAAAGGCAACCAGCAATCCCACAGGTGTCATGGTCGTGAAGTACCGGAACGTTGATAAGCTTGGTGATGGTCTTGGTCAGGACGAGCGGCAGATGCGAGTGCGTGTCGATGTTGGAATCTACCTTGCCGAACAGCAAGTCACCCCATACCAGCCGGCCGACCACGCGGTAGTCGTAAACAGCAGTCGCATCCCAACCGTTGGGCGATACCACAAGTGACCGGAACGACCGCGGACGGGACGGTTGTTCCACCGTTAGAAAACCGGCTGCGATCATCTTGCTGGCATCTCGGTCCCAGACGATGATGTTCGTGGCGGCCACGCCGGCGGCGCGCAATCCGTCGGCAATCGCTTCCACAACGGCGCGGTGCGTGGCGAGCAGCGGTGCAGATTGAGTGTCGATCTTGATGCCAACCACATCGTTACTGGAGACCAACGTAGCCCACGCCGTCGCTTCGTCTCGCTTACCGGTAAGCGACTCGATTCCCGCGGTGACTAGACGCCGCGCCTTCACCGCGTCGACGTCGAAGCCGTTGACTGCGGAAATGTCTTGTGCGAGAACGACGCGGCTTTTGATCGCCTCATTGGTCGCGGCAAATAACGGACTGGAGCCGGCAAAGGACAGGAGCGTCAGCATAACGCAAGTTATGATGTAGCCGCACCCTTTATGGGTGCGCAGGACGCAGGCGTAAAGCCTGCGGCTACAGGTTTTGCTGCATGCTCCGAGCGAATAACCGACGAGCCGTTGACTCTTGTGCTTTGAACGTACGTCATTTTCTGGCATCATTTGGCCAGTTTACGGTGGGCAGGGCGTCGTCGCAAGGTTTTGGGAGAATGATATGGTTACGCGCATTTGTGACCGATGTGGACAGCCGCTGGAGGAAGGCGCGCTGCGGTACGTGGCGAAGATTCAAGTGTTCGCAGCATACGATCCGCTGGAAATCACCTTTGAAGATCTGATGCGCGACCACTCTGATGACATCAAGAAGATACTGGAGCAGTGCAAAGACCTGACCGAGGAAGACCTGATGCGCGACGTGTTCGTGGATTTCCAGTTCGACCTTTGCCATGCCTGTCAGCGCGCCTACATCGCCGATCCGTTGCCCGCCTCACAGGAAGGGAACTGAAACGTAAAAAGCTGAGCCACCGCCGACTCTCGTGACTTGAACCGCGGAAGCGGAACTGAGTGCGCCAACGGCGGTTGACCCCGGCGACTTGTTAGGCGTCATGCTTGACTTGGCGCGATTGTCTGCCCGTCCACCAACAGAGCAAAAACAAAAGGGCGGCAATTGGCGGCAACATGCCAAAACCCACCACCACTCTCCAATTGATAAAGAATGCCTGAATCAATATTGCCGCAAGCGTTAAGGTTGCGCCTGCGAGTTCCCATTTCCACGCAAGAGCCAGACCCAGAAGCCAAGCAAACATCAGAGTCATGCCCATGCGGTCATGCATGGAAAGCGGCCATGAATGCTCTCCACGAATAAGACCAACAAAGTCCGCCACGATAAAAATGCCCCAGAAAAGAATAATCAGAACGCTGAGTATCCGAGCAATCCACCGAATCGTTGTTACCGTTCTAAATAACATCCAGATGCCCGACAAGCAAATCAGAACTCCAACCGCGACGACCAAAGTAATCCACCGCACCACCACACCAGTATTCGGCGCCACAAAACCCTTTCCGCTGAAGATGACAACCAGAGCTCCAAGCAGAATCAGCAACCATCCGACAGCTTTGATGCGTGTGGTTTTCATGCGCAACAGCGTAGGATTGCTGAAGTTCTGTGTCAAGCCCCGACCGTGTCAGAACTCCACCGCTTAAAACTTCATCGAAAGGAGGAACTCGGCGTTGGATTTGGTTTTCTTGAGTTTCTCGATGATCAGTTCCATTGCCTCGACGGGCGGAACGCCGGCGAGCGCCTTCCGTAGTATGTAGATGCGGTCGATCTCGTCGGGGTGATAGAGCAACTCTTCCTTGCGCGTGCCGCTTTTCTCGACGTTGATCGTCGGGAAGATGCGTTTCTCCAAGAGATGACGGTCTAGACACAATTCCATGTTGCCTGTGCCTTTGAACTCTTCGATGATGACTTCGTCCATCCGCGAGCCGGTGTCAACCAGCGCAGTGGCGATGATGGTCAGCGAGCCGCCTTCCTCGGTGTTCCGCGCCGCGCCGAAGAACCGTTTCGGTTTGTGGAGCGCATTGGCGTCCACACCGCCCGACAGGATCTTGCCGGAGTGCGGTTGTAGCGAGTTGTAGGCGCGGGCTAGCCGTGTGATGGAATCGAGCAGTATGACCACGTCTTTCTTGTGTTCGACGAGGCGTTTCGCCTTTTCCAACACGATCTCGGCGACCTGCGCATGCCGCTCTGGTGGTTCGTCGAACGTCGAGCTAATCACTTCGGCTTTGACTGTGCGT
Organism: uncultured Verrucomicrobiota bacterium; assembly: GCA_903825695.1. Classification (GTDB taxonomy): domain Bacteria; phylum Verrucomicrobiota; class Verrucomicrobiia; order Palsa-1439; family Palsa-1439; genus CAIKBP01. The sequence continues at coordinate 889 of CAIKBP010000182.1, read as the reverse complement.
TTGAAGTCGGTGACTTCCTCTGGTCGTTCGTCGATGAGCAGCACGATGACGATGGCTTCTGGATTGTTGGTGAGGATGGCGTTGGCAATCTTCTGGAGCAAAATCGTTTTACCCGTGCGCGGTTGGGCAACGATCAGGCCGCGCTGGCCTTTGCCGATGGGCGTGAACAAGTCCAGGACGCGCGTATTGATCTCGTCGGCCTTGGTTTCGAGGATGAAACGAGCGGTCGGAAAGTAAGGCGTGAGATTATCAAACATGATTTTCTCTTTCGCCTTATCCGGGCTGTCCTGATTGACTCCCTCGACTTTCAGCAGCGCAAAGAACCGTTCCTTGTCCTTTGGAGGACGGATCTGGCCCGAGATCGTGTCGCCCGTTTGAAGTTCAAATCGCCGGATCTGCGACGGCGAGACGTAGATATCTTCGGGGCAGGGGAGATAATTGTACGCGGGCGACCGCAGGAAGCCGAAGCCGTCGGGCAATATTTCCAGCACGCCCTCGCCGAACATCGAGCCATTGCGTTCGGCGTTCTTCTTGAGGATTTCGAAGATCAACTCGTATTTCTTGAGCGTGGCGACGGTCTCGACGTTCAAGTCGCGCGCCGTTTTTTGCAGGGTCGGCATTGTTTCCTGCTGCAACTGGCGGAGCGACATCGTCTCGCCCTTGGGCTGGTCGGCTGGCCGCGCCGCTTGTGTCCCGGCTGGTGCCGCAGCTTCCACGGGCTTTGTTTCTGCAGGTACGGGCGCAGCAGGCTCGACCTGTGCCATTGTAGCAGCCTGCTTGTCCACGGGCGCTTCCGCAACGGCAGTCGATGTCTCGGTTGTCAGTTCCTTCTTGGTGCTTTTTCTACCTCTTGGCATGACAGTTCTCCTTGATAGTTGCCCAGATGATG
>CAIKBP010000181.1 GCA_903825695.1 uncultured Verrucomicrobiota bacterium | reverse complement strand
GTTCTTTATGAGCATCAACTTCATGAAGGTGCACCAGCCGAATATGCCGCACCCGGACTTCGAGCACAAATCTATTTCCAAAAGCAAATATGCCGATTCCATCGTCGAGAATGATACCCGCATCGGTCGGGTCATGGACAAGGTGCGCAGCCTCGGCCTTGACAAGAATACCTACGTCTTCTGGACCACGGACAATGGCGCCTGGCAGGACGTTTACCCCGATGCCGGTTACACACCGTTCCGCGGCACCAAGGGGACTGTGCGTGAAGGCGGCAACCGTGTGCCGGCCTTTGCCTGGGGCCCGAAGATCAAGCCCGGCTCAAAGAATCACGACATCCTCGGCGGACTGGATTACATGGCTACCTTCGCAGCACTGGCCGGTGTGAAGCTGCCGGAGAAGGACCGCGAGGGGCAGCCGATCATCTTCGACAGCTATGACATGTCTCCTGTACTCTTTGGAACCGGCAAGTCAAAACGCGACATGTGGTACTACTTCACTGAGAACGAACTCTCACCCGGCGCATTCCGCTGGCACCAGTTCAAGTTTGTCTTCAACCTGCGCGGTGACGATGGCGCCCATACCGGCGGCCTGGCAGTGGACTCCAATCTGGGCTGGAAGGGGCCGGAGAAGTACGTCGCCACGACGCCGCAGATCTTCGACCTTCTGGCAGACCCACAGGAGCGCTACGACATCCTCATGAACGGCTTCACCGAGAACACCTGGGCTGCTCCGATCATGGGCGAGAGGGTCAATGAGTTAATGAAGTCCTACGTCAAGTATCCACCACGTAAACTGCAAAGCGAGACTTACACAGGTCCTATCACGATCACAAACTACCAGAAGTTCCAGTGGCTGCGTGATCAACTCAAGAAAGAGGGCTTTAAATTGAGCCTTCCGGGTCAATAATCATTCGGCTGGCGGCACCGGGAACATCCCCGGTGCCGCCCAGTCGCTTACATGCATGAAAAAATCAATAAGGAGGCTACGTTGAAATCGCGTCGACCATTTTTTCGAATAAGCCTTGTTGTGACTTTGGCGCTCTGCGCTTTGCTGTCCTCAGTCGTGTGGGTGCACGCCCAGTCAGACCCCTTGCCCTCATGGAACGACGGCGCGATTAAACAATCTATCGTGGACTTTGTCGCGAAGGTCACGAAGGAGGGCTCTTCGGACTTCGTGCCGGTCGCCGAACGCATCGCCACGTTTGACAACGACGGCACGCTCTGGTGTGAGCAACCGATTCCCGTTCAACTCTACTTCGCGCTCGACCGCGTGAAGGCGCTCGCGCCGCAGCATCCCGAATGGAAAACCAAGGAACCGTTTGCCTCGCTGCTCAAGGGCGATTTGAAAACCGCGCTTGCCGGCGGTGACCACGCGCTCATCGAACTCGTCATGGCCACGCACGCGGGCATGACCACGGTGGAGTTTGAGAAGATCGTCAAGGACTGGATCGCCATTGCGAAACATCCCAAGACCGGCAGGCTCTTCACTGACATGACCTATCAGCCGATGCTCGAAGTGCTCGCCTATCTGCGCGCGAACGGTTTCAAGAACTACATCGTCTCCGGCGGCGGCATCGAGTTCATGCGCCCGTGGACGGAAAAAGTTTATGGCATCCCGCCGGAACAGGTCGTGGGCTCCAGCATCAAGACGAAGTATGAAATGCGCGACGGCAAACCCGTCCTCGTGCGTCTGCCGGAACTGATCTTCAATGATGACAAGGCCGGCAAGCCCATTGGCATCAATCAGCACATCGGCCGCCGGCCCATCGCCGCCTTCGGCAATTCGCGGGGCGATAAAGAGATGTTGGAATACACGCAGGGCGGCAGCGGCGCACGTTTCGAGCTGCTGGTGCTGCATGATGATGCGGCGCGCGAATACGCCTACGGTCCGGCCAAAGGCTTGCCGGACGTCAAGCTGGGTGCGTTCACGCAGGCGG
>CAIKBP010000180.1 GCA_903825695.1 uncultured Verrucomicrobiota bacterium | reverse complement strand
TTTCCTATCGTTAAGCTCAGCATTACTACCAACGAACCTCCCCAACCCGCCGTTCATCTGCGACCGAAGCGCATGGCCGGGTTGCCGGAAGGACTGACCACGGAAGAACGCACCGCCTTCGTCGGCGTGCAACAGCAATTCGTGCGTTTGGAGAATGACGATCTTGTCGTGTCCATTGGGTTGTCACAGCCACTTGGCGCAGGCGTTGAGGCCTCGATCTACCTGTTCGGATGGCGCGAAGACTGCCCGTTCGGCGATATGCCGAAACTTTGTGTCAAGCTCGGTGAGACCGGACAAGCTGTTTTCGATCAAGGTCAAAGAATTAAACGCGAGAATCTCGAAGTCGTAAGGGAACCCAACGAAGTTGTGGTTCGTGTGGCGTTGTCAGCCATGGACTACCCACAGCGCGTGCTCTTCAGTGCACGCTCGTATCTCGGCAATGTACCAATGGACTGGACGTCATGGCGCGTGCTCGAACTGCCAACGAACTACGTGACCTCGCTCAGGCATCCGTAATCTTCCGATAGTTCGCAGCGCGCAGGTAGATCGGCTCCAACCGTTGCCGACCGCAGACTGAACCATCGCAGATGTGTCGCAGTGCAAGTTCTCCAACAGCAGTTGCGCTCGGATACGATGCAATTCTGGCAATGTGAACGAAATGGTTGCCAGACTCTCGCAGCGCGTCGCCGAAACGCTCCATCTCCGCGCTGATAAACCACGTCGGCACATTGATTGTTTCAACCAGTCGCTTCAGCTCCGTGATGTGGCAGTTGCCGACGCATCGGCCCGCGCGGTCATAGATAGCGCAGTACGTCTCGTCGCGTCGCGCATCGCCGACTATGCACATCTGCACGCACTCCTTGGGCATCTGCGGCAGAACAGTCAGTGCAAGCGCGTCGAAACTGCTCACAGCCTCGATTGGTTGCATGTATGGCAACGTCAGGCCTTTGGCCGCGGCTATGGCCACGCGAATCCCGGTGAACGAGCCCGGTCCGACTCCGACTGCGACCAACTCGATGTCATGCACAGAGAGACGCTGCTGCTGCAATACCCGTTGAATTGTTTCAAATAATTGCAGGTCGGTGCTGCTGGCCATCGTCCCCCGCGGGAATGTGATTTCCGCAGGCGAGCGCGCGTCCTGAAGAAGCGCTACGGCACCTCGTGCCGTGGAGGTATCCAGAGCCAGCGTAATCATGACACCACAATCGTGCGTTCGTTTTCTCCGCGCAACTCCATCCGGACATGGATTGCGCGCCGTGGCAGAAGCGGCGCAATTTTCTCAGCCCATTCGATGACCGTCACGACTTCGCTGCAGAAATAGTCCTCGATCCCGATTTCGGCGGCATCTTGCGGCGCGTCGAGTCGATACAAATCAACGTGCACCAATGGCAACCGTCCGCCACGATACTCGTGAACGATGGTGAACGTAGGGCTGGTCACGTCCTGTGTAATCCCGAGGCCGCGCGCGATACCTTTTACGAGGCACGTCTTGCCTGCGCCCAACTCCCCATGCAAGGCCACAGCATCGCCCGGTTTCAAGTCGCGCGCCAGCCGTTCGCCGAATGCAACGGTTTCTGCGGCACTATGGGACTCAAATGTCATCATCCTGAGGCGTTTGGTTAACCAACCAAAGATGTTTGCGCATGTAAACAACAGGTCACCGATTAAAGTGGTTGTAGCCACCGGGTCGGAGGCGCTGGCGCGCACCATTGCGGTCGATGAGCGTGGTAACGCCGCGGACGCCGACGACACAGCCGATCTCCGTCAACGCGGTTGTGAACCGGCGTTTCCATTGCCGTTGGAGCGCGGCCCCATGACGAGGGTCAAGTGTAAATAACAGTTCAAAGTCCTCGCCGTCGTTCAGCGCAGCCGTCAAACTGCCACGCGCCGCAGACGCAATTGGGATTCGGCTTGCCTCAATCTCAAAACCGATCCGCATCTTGTTCGCTTCAATGCACCGTTGAAGATCGCTCGATAATCCATCGCTCAAATCGATCATGGCGTGGATTGGGAAATGGCGCACAAGCCATTGCGCTTCAGCGACCCGTGGTATGAACGTCAGGTGTTTGCCGCGCAGTGATCCGCCGAGCGTGCCGGTGACAAACACGATATCGCCGATCCTCGCGCCCGAACGGAGGGTCAAATACCGCTTCTCCACCTCGCCCAGCAGCGCAACGACCACGAATTGTTCGTGGCTGACATGTGTGGTATCGCCGCCCACAATGCAGCAACCGAAGTGTTCCGCGGCGGATTGCAGGCCGGCATACAATTCTTGCACGTACGCCACGGAAGTGCGACGGCGTAAACCGACACTCACCACAGCCCAACGGGGCCGGCCGCCCATCGCCGCAATGTCGCTTAGGTTACGAGCCATCGCCTTCCAGCCGACGCGGCGAGGTGGTGTGTCGGGAATGTAATGAACCCCTTCGACCACGGGATCGCAGGTGTAGAGCAGGTACTTCGCCCGGCCGGCG
>CAIKBP010000179.1 GCA_903825695.1 uncultured Verrucomicrobiota bacterium | reverse complement strand
TTGCAGCCGATGTCGGCCCCGTCGCCGATTACCGCGCCGAATTTGCGCAGGCCGGTGTCGATTTTCCGCCCGTACTTCACCATGACGTCGCCTTTGACGGACTTGACATTGGACAGAATCGCGCCTGCACCGAGGTGTGCCTTGTAGCCGAGGATGGAATCACCGACGTAACTGAAGTGCGGCACTGCCACGCCATTGAACAACACCGCATTCTTGAATTCGCAGGCGTTGCCGAGCACGCAGTCATCGCCGACGATTACATTGCCGCGAATGTAGGCGCCGGAGCGGATCTCGCAGTTCTTGCCGATGATCGCAGGGCCTTTGACGACGGCGCCGTGCTCGATAACAGTCCCTGTACCGATCTGCACGTCATCGCCGATGAATGGCGTACCGACAACCTCGCCGCGTTGCGCAGGTTTTACGTACTTCTTTACAAATGTTGGCAGTTTCTTCAGCGCATCCCAGACATGCCTGCAATCGGCAAACAGGTCAGGATACGCAAATTGTTTCAGGTCGAGAAGTTCTTCCGGACGAAACATGGCGTGCATCTTAACTGCCGACGCCGCGCCTCGCAAGCAGTTCCTCAGGCTGGCACATCCCACACGTCAATTGTATCAGCGGTGCAGTGTATAGAATCTGATTCTGTTGTTGTACTGCGCACTCATCTCCAGCATTTCATCGCATGTCAACTTGGGATCTCTCGCCACTAGAAGTACCGCGACCACTGGTGGCGAAGATGACAGAGGCAACAACGCATCGCTGAGCAAGCCGTTGAGCACGCCCCATCGTCGCGCCTCGTCCGTGGCGCACAATGCACCAAGGATTTCCCTTGTTGTCCCGATAGGCGCGGGGCCGATGGCCGCAAAGTAGATTCCTGTGGCGGGGCCGTTCGACATTACCGCATCCGCACCATAAGTCGCCAAATGCAAGCCGGCGAGATCACCCGTCCTGGCCGCAACCTTCGGCGCGACTGGCACCAACATGGAAGAAAAACTTTCGGGATCCACGGCACTGATTCCGCCGCTATCGTCCACTTGCACCAGTGTGAACGCCGCGCCGCGAGGAACACGTTGGGAGATTTCACGTCGAACCTGCGGGGCGAAATAATACTCGATCATGTAACCAACGGTGGCTGGATAATTAATATACGCGTCAGGTGGCAGGCGTTTTTGAAGAACAGGGACAAGCTCCCGCCAGTCCTTGGGCGTCCAACGCGCTAGGGTGCGCGGCAACTGGACGAGTGGCACAAGAGCAACCACCATCACTGTTATCGTGCGTACTGCACCTGTCCAGTGGTTGCGCAAGAAATCCAGCAAGCAGACAACCCCGGTAGCGGCAGCCAGCATTCCAAACGGGATCATGGGCACGTAAACACGAGGCGGCCCGGCGCGCGTCAACAGCGCAGCAAGCAGAGGGAAACAGAGCATTCCAAGAAGACAAACGGTGAGTGTCCGCCGGTTCGACGCCAGCATCCCACAGGCGATCAAGACAATCACCGGCCACCCGAACAATTGCGCCCAGACATCGCCGCTGAACGAAAACCATTTC
>CAIKBP010000178.1 GCA_903825695.1 uncultured Verrucomicrobiota bacterium | reverse complement strand
TCGAGGACAAGAAAACGTTTGATCTACTGAATAAAGCCAACACCATCGGCGTGTTTCAACTTGAATCGCAGGGGATGCGCGACTTGTGCCGTCGCATCGGCGTGGATTCAATCGACGTGATAATCGCCCTGATTGCGCTGTTTCGTCCCGGGCCGATGAACATGCTTAACGATTACGTGAACCGCAAGCATGGCAAAACGAAGGTCGAATATGACCATCCGTTGCTTGAGCCAATCCTGAAAGAGACCTTCGGCGTGTTCGTCTATCAGGAACAGGTCATGCAGGCGACCAATGTGTTGGCTGGATACTCGCTCGGTGCAGCCGATCTTTTGCGCCGCGCGATGGGGAAGAAGAAGCCCCGGGAGATGGAGAAACAGCGCGAGATTTTTATCAAAGGCTGCCATGAGAAGAATAAGATCCCTCGCGTCAAGGCCGAAAGAATTTTCGATACGCTCGCCAAGTTCGCCGGATACGGGTTCAACAAATCCCACAGCGCCGCCTACGCCGTCATCGCCTACCAGACTGCATGGCTAAAGGCGAATTATCCGGTCGAGTTCATGGCGGCGTTGTTGTCCAACGAACTGGCCAACACCGATAAGATCCAGCTTTTCATCAACGAATGTAAACGGATGGGAATCGAGGTGCTGCCGCCAGACGTCAACGAAAGCCGCGTGCGGTTCACGGCGGGTGAGCGCAAGATACGCTTCGGTCTCGCGGCGATCAAGAACGCCGGCGAGGTCGCCGTACAGAACCTCATCGAGCGACGCAATGCGGGTGGACAGTTCAAGTCGTTCGACGATCTCTGCGAGCGCGTGGATCTGCGGGTCGTCAATCGCAAGGTATTGGAAACGCTTGTCAAATGCGGCGCGTGCGACTCGTTCGGGAAACCGCGCGCGCAGTTGTTCACAGAAATCGAGTACCAGATCAACCGCGCAGCCGGTCTCCAGCGCGACCGCGATCGTGGGCAGGCGGCCTTGTTCGACGTTGCGCCCGTTAACGTGCGTCGGCGGACATCAGCCCGCGCGCCCGCGGAAGTGGATTGGAGCGAAAGCCAGATGCTGGCGTTCGAGAAGGAATTGCTCGGTTTTTACGTCACGGGGCATCCGTTGACGAAATACGCCGACATCCTGCGCCGGTACGAACTGGCTTCGACCGCCCAACTCGCGAAACTGCAGGACGGTCAGGCGACCCGGCTCGGCGGCATCATCAGTAAGTTGCAGCACAAGACCACCAAACAAGGCAAACCGATGGCCATCATGACGCTGGAAGATCTCGATGGCGCAGTCGAGACTCTTGTGTTCCCCGACGCATATGCCCGGTGTGCCATGAACCTGCGCGCAGACGCCGCCGTATTCGTTTGCGGCACCGTGAGCCTGCGCGAGGATAAACCGAAGGTTTTCGCCGACCACATCATACCGCTCGACGAAGTCCCCAAGCGATTTACCAAAGCCGTCCACATCCGTCTCCCCGCGGAGACGACGGCTGAGACCGTGCTTACGCGGGTACAAGGGGTGTTGCAGCACCACAAAGGCGACTGCCCTGTGTTTTTCTGTTTCATGTATCCCGACGGCAAGCTGGTGTTTCTCGATACGAATGACCGTTTTGCAGTCGCACCCTCGGACGCGCTCGTGCGGAAACTGGAGAACATACTGGGCGAAGACACCGTCTGGCTCAAAGTTGACACCGAAAAACTAACCACCGCTGCCAACGGCAACAAACGCCATGGCAACGGTCGTGGAAATGGGGGTCCAGATTGGTGAGACGTCTCATCAATCCGCCTTTTTTGGTATAACCAGTTTATGGCCGGCCTGTAAGGCGTCGGTGATGAGGTTGTTGGCTTTCTTCAACTGGGCGATGGTGACGCCGTTGGCTTTGGCGATGGAAGTCAGCGTGTCGCCTTTCTGGACGACGTATTCCCCGCCATCGGCTGCCGGCGCTATGGTCACGCCGCCGCTGGTGTGACCGCCGATTGCTGCGATCTCTTTGGCAACCGCGTCCAAGATGGCTTGCTTATCTTTCTCACGGGCGGCATCGCCGGCCTTAATCTTCGCATCCAACGCCTGCATGTCGGCAGCCGACGCCGTGCCGCCGCGGTGGATTTCGACGACCTGCGACTGGAGGTCGGCAATTTGTTTTTGCATCTGTTGCTGATCGAACTGAAGTGCTTCGATCTGTTGCGACAGTTGTTTCAGTCGCTCGTCAAGGATCGCCATGCTTTGGGCGACATCGGGTTCGGCCGCCGGTGCAGCAATGGCAAACATAACACTGGCGCACAGGATGCCGACAAAAGTGAGAAGGTTTCTTGGTTTCATGGCGGCAATCTAGGAATCATGGCGTCGCGATGCAAGCCCGGAAAGTTTACCCGCCAGCGTTGTCAGGGAGGGTTTACCCTGACACCGTCAGAACTTTCGGGGCAAGCCCACAATAATGGGACGTGGGTTTGGGTTTGAATCGGCGCGCTGTTACTTCCGTGCAACCCACCAAAGCATCCAGAGTCCGAGCACTTCGAACAATACGTTCGGGAACCAAAGAATCGCTTCAGGGTAAAACGACGGCCTGTTCTTGAGCGCGTTGGCAAGAACGACAAAAAAGTAGAATACCATCGCGAGGCTAAGACTCAGGGCAATGCCAATCGAGGTTTCGCGTCGGCTGGTCTTCAAGCCGAGCGGGATGCCTATCATTGTAAACGTGAAACAGGCTGCCGACCACGCGATGCGCTGGTGCGCCTCCATGAATGCCGGGGCAGGGGAATGGCCCTGCGCGCGGAGCCGCCTGATTTCGTCGCTCAATTCAGGGAACGTCATGTCGCCCAGTGTCTTGCCCGAAGCGATGCTGCGGAGCGCCTTGCCGAGGTCTAGTTCCACGGGATAATGCGCGGCGGTTGCACCGGCGCGAATTTTACGCAAGTCGGTCGGGTCTTCTCTGTCGCGAAGGTCGCCGCGGACATCATAAAGGTCGAGCAACACCTTGCGTTGGTTAACTTTCGTCGTAACAACGCCATATCTCGCATGAAACCGGGAAAGTGTGTTGTGGTCCTCACCTAATTCGTAAATGGTGACGTCCTCGATGACGTTTCCTTTCTTGTGCGACAGGCAGATGATGTAGCCGGGGAAATCCCTGATGGCGACGTTCTCTTCCAACAACGCCATTGGCCGCTCCAGCCCGATCCGCAGCAACAGCGTTTTCAACTGAAACTGGCACTGTGGCATCAACGTCGTGCTGACGTACAAACACAATGCGCTGACCATACTGGCAAGGAACAAAACAGGCGTGGCCACCTGGCCGAGGCTGATCCCGTTAGCTCGCATCGCGGTGATCTCGTTGTCAGCGCTCATTCTTCCGAACGCCAACAACGCTGTCGCGAGCATTGCCATTGGCAGCGAGAACATTAACACCTTCGGCATCGCCAGCAACAAGAACTGCACAACTGCGGTTAGCCCGACATTCCGATTCACCAGCAGATCGCTTAGGCGCTTAAGCGAAGCGACGAGCAGCAACACAAACGTGAACACCGCCACTGTGACGCCGAGAGTGACGAGCGCCTGCCGTATGATATACTTGGGCAAAATCTTCATCGGCTGTGAGTACGAGTAACAATTTTTCGGCACAAATGCCACGTAAAAGCGAGCGCAGTCGTTTTGTTGTCGCCCTTGCCGAATCCTGCCGTGTGCACCTGCTCCGCGAAAAGTGGCTATTGACCCCATCGTACCGGGTTGGTCAGCAATGGTTGGACGCGGTCGCACGCAGCGGTCAACCCGTTGTCAATGCTCGTCTTAAAACCGTTCGCAAGCTCGCGCTCGACCTCGCCGGGCCATCGCTGGTGCGTGATGGTCTCCAGCCGCTCTCGCCGCTGAGTCGGCTTGCAGTCGTGGGACGACTACTGCAGCAACAACGCGAGCACTGTTCAACCGATGACTACCTCGGATCGTTGCCAGCCAATCTTGGTTTTGTCCAACAAATGGCCGCCACGCTGCTCGACCTGCGGCTGGCTGGCTTGGGGCCGGGCGATCTCGAGCGCGGCAAATATGAGGCCGCAAAGAAGGGGCGCGAACTCATCGATTTACTTCGCGCTTATCAGGATATCTTACGGCAACGCCGACTCGCCGACGAGGCCGACGTGGTACGACTCGCCGACGCGGACAATTTCACCACGGACGCCCTCATCCTTGTGCCAGAAGATATCGAGCTGACGGCGCTCGAACGCGCGTTGCTTGATGCGATTCCTAGCCAACAGCGGCTCGAATTGCCTGTTGATCCGCCATCCGACCGCCGCGCGGACGATGTGTTTGGCGCTGTGGGTGAGATTAACGAGGTGCGCGAGGTCTTGCGGCGTTGTCTGGCCAACGGCTGGCCGCTCGATCAGGTCGAACTACTTTCCACCGACCCCGACCTTTACGGCGGTCTCGTATACGAAGTGGCCGCCACGTTGCGCTGCGAAGACGCGGTCACATTTGCCGACGGCATCCCTGTGCGGTACACACGACCGGCACGCGCGCTGAATGCGTGGCTTGCATGGCAGCGCAGCGAGTTCCCGCAGTCGTCACTGGTAGCGATGGTGCAGGATGGATTGGTTGTCCTCCCGGAGAATCCATTGCCGACACGTCTGGCCGGCGTCCTGCGCAGTGTGCCGATCGGTTTCGGACGTGAGCGTTATCTTTCCAAGTTGGACGAATTTACCACCGGTCTCACGCGCCAGCTCGCCGACGCACATCCGGAACGTCGCCAGGTCATTGAAGGTTGTCTCGAAACTGCGCGGGCATTGCGTCCCGTGGTCGAGCGTTTGTTGCAGACTACGAGCGACCGCTTGCTGCAGTCCGCCGCCGCCTTCCTGCGCGACCAGGCGCGTTGCACGACAGAATTGGACAACTATGCTCGACAGGTACTCCTCGAACGAATCGAGGACATGACAGGGCTGCAGGAGGCGAATGGTAATGACCCCATTGACGAAGCGGAGTGGTTGGAGACGGTACTGCGCGAAACACGCGTACTCGGTCTCGGCCCACGCCCAGGTTGCCTACACGTAGCGAATATCTGGTCGGGCGGTCATTCAGAAAGACCTTATACGTTCATCGTGGGTCTGGACAGCGGACGCTTTCCTCCGGTGGGCGCGCAGGACCCCGTGTTGCTCGATGGGGAACGCCAGTCGCTTTCCGAACATCTAGCGACTTCCATCCAGCGCCGCGAGCAGGTTATGCAACAATTTGCGCGATTGCTCGCGCGCCTCCGGGGGCGCGTCACACTGAGTTATTCCAGTCGTGACCTGGTTGACGATTTCGAAACGTTCCCCAGCAACGTCATTCTCCAACAGCTCGCCAACAAAGACGAGTCGCCACCCGTCTGCTCGTTCGCGCCGACATGTGAAGAGCGCAGTCTGAGTGAGACTGAGTGGTGGCTCTGGCGTTTGTGCGCCGCAGCACCGGTCCGTGATCCGATGACGCTCGTGGGCGGATATTTCCCGCGATTGGGACGGGGATTGCGCGCCGCGCAGCAACGCGCCAGCGAGGTATTTACCGCGTATGACGGTTTCGTGCCGGAAGCCGGGCCGGATCTTGACCCGGTGCGTTCGCCCGATCGTCTGTTCTCGCCGCATCGGCTTGAAACGCTCGGCGTGTGTCCGCTTCGGTATTTCTACCATTACGCCCTGGGCCTTAAGTTGCCGGACGAGTTGGAGCTTGATCCGCATCGCTGGCTGCCGCCAGTGGAGTTTGGGAAATTGTTGCATGAGGCGTTTCACCAGTTCCTGCGTGATGGCAGACGTTTGGCGGATATTTTGCAGGAATGCATCGGGCATTATCGGGAAAAATTCCCGCCACCGAACGAAGGCGTGTTTCGTCGTGATTGTCGCCGGCTCGAACTGGCAGGGCGCATCTTTCTGGCGGAAGAAGACGAACTGCGGCGGACATGTCGTCCATTCGAATTCGAAAAGGAGATCAGCGGCGTACCGGTGCGCTTGCCGAATGGTGCAATGATCCATGTGCAGGGACGGATCGACCGGGTGGACGAGATGGGTGGCAAGCTCGCGCTGTGGGACTACAAGACCGGCAGCCCTTCGCGCTTCGTCAGGGCCTCGAAGGACAAGGACCCGTTTATGCAGGGCCGCATTTTGCAGCACGCGCTGTACATCGCGCTGGCGGAAGCGCATTACGGTCAGCCCGTGGCGCTGTTTGGCTATTTCTTTCCAACGGAAAAAGGCCACGGTGAACGAATCACTTTCACGCCGGCGAAACTGGCCGACGCGCCGAACGTGCTTTCACGATTGCGTGAGCTGGTCGCCCGTGGCGCTTTTCCGGCCACAAACCAGATGGACGACTGCGCATATTGCGATTACCGGCCGATTTGCCGTGACATCGAATCCATCACAACGCAGAGCGCCGTCAAGCTGGCGTCGCCAGCCAACGACGTCCTCCAACCATTCCGGGAATTACGGCCACGATGAACCCTCCGGATCAAGAGCAGCGCAACCTGATTGTGAAGCGGCTCGACGCGACAATGATCGTCGAAGCCGCAGCCGGCACCGGGAAGACGCGTTCGATGACCGACCGTATGGTGGCATTGCTGGCCTGCGGCAAGTGCCGCATCGAAACACTGGCTGCTGTGACGTTCACGCGAAAAGCCGCCGCGGAACTGCAAACCCGTTTTCAGTCTGCCCTCGAAGACGCAGCGCGTCATGCCAGCGGCAAACCGGCCGAGCGTCTTCGCCACGCCCGCAACTACGTCGAGTTATGTTTCATCGGCACGGTGCACTCGTTTTGCGCGCGGTTGTTGCGTGAGCGCCCTGTGGAGGCAGGTGTTGACCCGTCGTTCGAGGAACTCGATGACGAACGCGACGCGCGGCTGCGCGAAAAGGCATGGGAGACGTTCGGCAGCGAGTTGTTTGCCGCCGATGACCCCGCGTTGGATGTGTTGGACGAACTCGGGTTGACGCTGGCGGAATTGCGCGAGGCGTTCCTGCAGTTTGCCGATTACCCGGATGTGGACGAGTGGCCTGCGCCGGCCATGCCAGCGCCAGCGCTGAAGCCGGCCTTGCATGCGTTGCGTGAGTATGCGGCGCACATGGCGCGTTTGCTGCCGGCTTTGCCATCGGAGGGCGGCACGGATGAGTTGGTTGGACTGTTTCGGCGCGTGCTGAGCATGATGCGGTCGCGCGATCTGGAACGCCACGCCGAGGCGGCGGAACTGTTCGAGCAGTTCAAGCCCGAACGGAAATGCATACAGAAGAACTGGCCGGACGGCAAGGAACAGGCGTTACGCGAGCACGAACAGTGGAACAAGTTTACCACAGAAGTGGCCGCACCGTTTGTCGCGGCATGGCGGGCACACTGGTATCCAACCGTGTTGCGCCTGCTGGAGCGTGCCCGCTCGGTTTATGACCGTCAACGTAACGCTGCGCACGGGCTAAATTTCCAGGATTTGCTGATGCGCGCCGCCGCGTTGCTGCGCGATCGTCCGGAAATCCGCCGGTATTTCCGCCGGCGTTTCACCCACGTGTTGGTGGACGAATTTCAGGACACCGACCCGGTACAAGCCGAAGTATTGTTGTTGCTCACAGCCGACAACCATCGCGAACGCGTTTGGCGCAGATGCCGGCCTGTGCCGGGCGCGTTGTTTGTAGTAGGCGACCCAAAACAATCAATTTACCGGTTCCGTCGCGCCGACATCGTGACCTACAATACCGTCAAAGAAATCATCACGAGCGCTGGCGGCTTGTGCGTCACACTCACAGCCAACTTCCGCTCTGCCGCCCCGGTGGTGGATTGGGTGAACGCGGCATTTCAGTCGGGGGAGTTCTTCCCGGCGACAGCGAATGATTTCTCCCCGTCGTACTCGCCATTATTGGTGGGCCGGACAAAGGACGCCGCGGAGTCAGGTGTTTTCCGGATTACCATCCCGGGCGATCTGACCAATCAGGACGACATCGCGGCGTACGAAGCCGATTTGCTGGCGCGGTCGATTCGCCGTGCGGTTGACAGTCAAGATCGCGCCCCAGGCGACTTCCTCATTGTTACGCGCATGAAGAAACGGCTCAGCATGTATGCCACCGCGTTGCAACGACTCAGCATTCCACACGAGGTTACCGGCGGCAGTTCGTTAAATGAAGTGCACGAACTCAGCCTGCTGAACACAGCGTTGCGCGCCGCGCTCGAACCCGACAACACGGTCGCCCTGGTGGCCGCATTGCGTAGCGAGTTGTTTGGAGTAAGCGACCAAGAGCTGTACGCATTCCGACGCGCAGGCGGCCTATTTGACCATCGTTCAGCCGTACCGGAGTTCCCTGCGGCTGAATTGGTTCGGGATGCGTTCGCCAGCATGTCCCGGCATGCCGACTGGCTGGCCAATCTCGCGCCGATTATCGCCAT
>CAIKBP010000177.1 GCA_903825695.1 uncultured Verrucomicrobiota bacterium | reverse complement strand
CTCAGAATCTCATTTGTTGCCCAAGATGCTACTCCACACAAATTACAGCTAACAGGGGCGGATTCAGTTTTGGTGCGGGTTGGCTCGGTGCGCTCCTTCTTGGACCAGTGGGTTTTATTGCAGGCTTCTTTGCCAGTGATAAGATCAAGATTACTTGCCTAAACTGTGGGTGCATCTTTCAACCAGGTGATCCAAGTAAGAAGGTCAGATGCTCTGCGAGATGCATTGGCTAAACGGTACCCCCAGATGGTGAGCTGGATAATCTTTGGAATTATCGGCGGACTGCTCGTTGGACTGATTATCCTCGGTTTCATTATTAGCTGGATCTGCTGTAGGTTCATCAACCGTTATTAGCTGGATCTGCTGTAGATTCAACTAATGGTGGAGCGGGTTTCGGAAAATGATGTCGCAACATCGCAGTACAGGCGGCTCCTCACCCGCGCAGACGCGATCTCGCAGTGCCCTGAGTGCGGTCGTTCACCAAGAGGAAGACTTTATGCCACTACGAGCCCAATACATTGAGGATGTACATTTAGGCGCAAACACATATCCGAACAATTGTGGCCGCCGTGTCGCGGAAATATATCTGACGGCTCGACATGGTGGCATAGCTCAACCTCTTGCAAACCTGATTTGGCAGCACATCTTGCCTATTTACAATAGCGTCCAGAATCACACCTTGCCCAACCAGCGAGACGCCTACGACCAACTTGTCATCAATGCCGCCCTAAAAATACAGGGCACGCTTCAGGCTCAGAAACGTCGCGGCGGATTCGGTATAGGCCAGAAGATTGTAAACCTGTTTATGAAGGATCTTTGGGCGCTCAGGATCATCCTTCCGCCGCACGAGCAGCTCCTGCATGCTCCTCTTGACCGCATCGTGCTCGCCAAGTTGAGGAATGTCCCACACACATGGAATGCTCGGACAAAAGTTGTGGCAAATGGACCGAATGCACGCGAAATCGCTGATTATCGTTCGATTCAGCAGCAGTTCCGAGACTTCCATGCTACATGTCCGATCCCATTCCAATCGGTCATACAAATGGAGCAGTTCATCTGGCACAAATATAATGAGGCGAATCACGCATAGGAGGTTCCGGCCCGCGATCTCGCCGAACCACTACGCGAACGTTAGTCTGGTTTTTGGTTTGCGGTCGCGGGGTTGAAGCGCGGCACTCGGCGCATCACGGCTTGATCTGTTTTGTCCCCAACCTCAGCGCTGCCCGTAGATCATCAAATTCCTCAACCCGCAACAGCCGGCACGCCACGCTGAACACCACCATGGCCACGGCAATGGAGATGGCAACGTCAAGGTAGTGGTGGCCAACAAGTTGCACGTGCGTGTACCACGCCGCAACGCTCATCGCGGCGGAGGCTGCGACAATCTTGGAGAGCGAGCGCAGCAGCGCAGCGAGTTCGAGCCGCTGGATCTTCCGTCGCATGAAAATCAACAGCAACACGAAGTTCGTGAGAGCAACCGCAGAGGTGGCGAAAGCCAGTCCCGGCACGCCCCAATGCAATTTCCACGCAAAGATAGAATTCAGCATGACGTTTACCACGACTGAGAACAGCGCCACGTACATCGGCGTACGCGAGTCGCCGAACGCGTAGAACGCCGGCGCGAGCACCTTGATGGCGGCGTAACCCGCCAGACCGATAGCATAGGCTTGCAGACAGAGTGCGGTTTGTGCCGTAGCGCCCGGTGTGAACCGTCCATGCTGGTAAATCACCGCAATAATCGGGTGCGCCAATACCGCCAATCCGCACGCGGCGGGGACACAGAGAAACATTGCCAGACGAATCGCGCGGCTCAGCGTCGTGCGGAACTTATCAATATCGCCGCGCGCTACGTGGGCGGTGACCGTCGGCAAGGCCGCTGTGGCGATGGCGACGCCAAACAGGCCAATGGGAAACTGCATCAGCCGAAACGCGCAATTCAGCCATGACACTGCGCCATTTTCGAAGTATGACGCAAACCAGTTGTTCACGAACACATTGATTTGCACTGCTGCCGCGCCGATCACCGACGGCCCGAGCAGGTTCATGACGTGCCGCAGGCCGGGATCACGCCAGTCGAGGATCGGTTCGTAGCGGTAGCCTACACGCCGCAGGCTCGGGAGTTGGATCAACCATTGCGCCGCGCCGCCGATGAGCGTACCAATCGCCATCCCAATCATCGCGCGTCCAGCCACGGAT
>CAIKBP010000176.1 GCA_903825695.1 uncultured Verrucomicrobiota bacterium | reverse complement strand
TCAAAAAGGAGATGATATTGAACTCAATCACGCCCTTACCTCCATCCCCTGATCCTTGTTCTTCGACAGTTTCAATCCCGCCAGTGCAGGGATTTTTCGCGCCATATCGGCAAAGACATCTTCAATCGTCAGGTAGCTGCTGTCCGCGTCGAGTTCATTCAGCAGTGCTGCCAGCGTTTGCCATTCTGGCCGCGAGAGACCCGGTGACGGAATCGCTGCATTCAATCTTTGGATGCGGTTTTTGACATTGATGAACGTCCCGCGTTTCTCGGCGAACGTTGCGCCCGGCAAGACGTAATGCGCCAACTCCGTCACTTTGTTTGGCAATGTGTCGATGACCACCAGCAAATCCAACTTCCCGAGCAAATCTTCGCCTATACCGTGCCTGGCGACGTTTTCACCGAGCACGATCAACGTTTTAATTCTGCCCGCTTTGATTCCTTCGGCTATGACCCCGATTCTGCTGCCGACGGGATCCGCAGTCACGCCCGTGAGTTTGGCACCGTTAATGTTCGGGTTGCGGTCAGCGTTCATGAGAAACTTGTCGCCTTGTTCGACGCGGGCAATGCAATCCACCAGTTCCGCCCCCAACATTTCGCGAACCAGTTTGTTGAACAGGAAAAGTTCTTCAGTGGTGGCGCGCGCCGAACCGATTGCGGCAATCGACGCGCCGCCCTGCGACTTCGCGGTCTTCAGTTTCTCAGCGACCTGACGCGTTGCCTCTGTCCATGTCAGGTTGAGCCGTTCGCCCATCGCCGCCGATTTGACGCTTGGTCTGCAGAAACGGTTCTGGTTGTTGACAAACTTGTAGTTGAGCCGCCCGTAATCGCACATCCAGCACTGATTGACGGCATCGTTGTCGCGCGGCGTCTGACGATAGACTACGCCTTCGCGCGACCAGACCACCGTGTTACAACCCGTCGCGCAGTTCGGGCAGATACTCTTGGTCTCCTTCAGAAACCAGACGCGCTGTTTGAACCGGAAATCCATGGAGGTCAACGCGCCGACGGGGCAGATGTCCACGATGTTCAGATCGTAGTTGGTGTTCGGTTCATTGCCCGGGTAACAGGTCAATGTCGAGTAACTGCCGTGATTGACGAAACCGAGACAATCCTGTCCCGCAATATCGCGCATGAAACGAATGCACCGCGAACAAAGAATACAGCGCTCATCGTCGAGTATGATCTTTGGTCCGAGCGGCACTTTCTTTGGCTTGTTGACCTTATGCTCGACGAATCGGCTTTGGCCTTTGCCGTAATCCTCTGAGAACTCCTGCAACCGGCATTCACCCGCCTGATCGCAAATCGGGCAATCGAGCGGGTGATTGATCAGCAAAAATTCCATCACGCCTTCGCGTGCTTTGATGACCTTGGGCGACTTGGTAAGCACAACCATGCCTTCAGCAACAGCGGTGTTGCACCCGATAGCTGGTTTTTGCTGGAATATGATGATCGGCTTGCCGTCATTACCTAGTACCAGCTTCTTGTCCGGACCGAGCCTGGGCATGCCGACTTCGACCATGCACATGCGGCAGTTGCCGACCACCGGCAGTTGCGGATGATAACAGTAGTGCGGTACCTCGATCCCGACGCGCTTCGCGGCATCAATGATATTCATGCCGCGCGGCGCCTCGACCGCCTTGCCATCGATTGTTAGTTTGACTGTCTCAGCCATTGGTCAGTTCTTTTTAGCCACAGATTCACACGGATGTTCACAGATTCTTCTGATCGGTGTTTATCTGTTTGCATCTGTGGCTTCTCCATTCCTGCATACTTTTTCAAATTCGCTCCGGTACTTGGTCACAAACGCTTTCACGGGCCACGCGATGGCTTCTCCGAACGGGCAAATCGTCTTGCCATCAATGTTGTCGGCGATGTCGTAGAGCAACTCCACGTCTTCGGGTCGGCCGCCACCCTCCTGGATGCGGTGAAACATCTTTTCTATCCACAGCGTGCCCTCACGGCATGGCGTGCACTGGCCACAGGATTCGTGAGCATAGAACCTGGAGATATTGGACGTGGCATTTACGATATCGGTCATCTCGTCGAGCACGATCACGCCACCCGAACCGGCCATCGTGCCCGCCTTCTGCAACGATTCAAAATCGAGTGGCACATCTATTTGGTTGGGCTTCAACACGGGCATCGAACTGCCGCCGGGAATGACACCAGTCAGCGTGCGACCGCCTTTCAGGCCGCAACACAGATCGTAAATGAGCTGCCGGAGGGTCAACTTGCCCATCTCAAATTCATAATAGCCGGGCCGCTTGACTGGGCCGCTGACGCAGATAAGGCGCGTTCCATAGGAACCGGGGACGCCCATTGCCCTGTACCAGGCTGCTCCGTTCTTGACGATGAACGGGATGTTGGCCAGTGTCTCGACGTTGTTGACAACCGTCGGGCAACCGAACAGGCCGATGACCGCAGGGTAGGGCGGCTTGATGCGCGGATAACCGCGTTTGCCTTCGAGTGATTCGATCAGGCCCGTTTCCTCGCCGCAGATGTAGGCGCCGGCGCCGCGCTGGACGTGGATCTCACAGTCAAATCCTTTGCCGAGGATATCTCGGCCGAGATAATTCTGTGCCCGGGCCTCTTCGATGGATTTCAAGAGTATCTTCGCACCGAGCGACATTTCACCCCGAATGTAGATATAAGCGACCTTCGCGCCCACGGCGTAACAGGAGATGAGGATCCCCTCGAGCAGTTGGTGCGGATCGTAATGAATGAGCTGACGATCTTTGAACGTTCCCGGCTCGCTCTCATCGGCATTGCAGATCAAATAAATGGGCTTGCCCGATTTCTTGTCCAGGAATCCCCATTTCAGCCCGGTCGGAAATCCTGCGCCACCGCGACCGCGAAGCTGGCTTTCCTTGATTTCGTGAACGATGTCGTCGGGTTTCATGCTAAGCGCCTTGCGAAACGCCTGATAGCCGTCGGCGGCCTCGTAGTCGGCAAGCGACCCCGTGTAACCCGGCCGGCTTGCGTTCGCCAATAGGATCCGTTTCTCCAGTGGATGCGCCGCCTGTGGTGCCGGCAACGGTTCCCGCTCCAACCGCCCCGTGGCTTTGATGCGGTAGAGGATCGCGTCCACCTTCTCGGGCGTCAGGTTCTCGAACAGCTCATCGTTGACCATCATCACTGGTCCGGTGCCGCATGCTGCAAGGCATTCGACCGTTGAAATCGTGAAGAGACCGTCGGGCGTGTTCTCGTCAAGCTCGACACCGAGCTTCTGCTTCAGGTGATCGAGGATGCGGCCGCTACCGGCAAGTTCACAGGACAGCGTGCGGCAAACTTTGATGTGGAATTTGCCGCGCGGTTTGCTGGTGAACATCGGATAAAAGCTGACCAACTCGAAAACGTTGATAGGTTGGAGACCGAGCTTGGCCGCTGTCCATTCCACTTGTTCCTCGCCAAGATAACCGAAGTGCTCCTGCAAGAGATGCAGCAACCACAGCACCGCCGCCCGCTTGTGCTGTGGCGGGTAGTGCGTGATGATCTCGTCAATGTGACGTTCGAGTTCGGTTGGAATGGTTAAATTAGCCACGAATACACACGAATGTTCACGAATCGGCTGGTCATCACATGACCAGCCGTTTGAATTCGCACTTCGTCCTCCCGAAATTGATCAACACGCCGACCTTCAGCCCGGTTGCTTTCAGATAATTGAGCAACTGGGCCTCGTGCTGTTTGTTGTATGTATCTTCTGCTTTCAACTCAACGATCACCTTCTCATCAACGACCAAGTCGGCCACGTAGTCGCCCACTATGGCCTCCTTGTACTGCACCTTCAGTTGCGTCTGTGCCTCCACTCCGAGGCCGCACTTGGCCAACTCCACCAGCAACGCGTTCTCATACACCTTCTCCAGAAATCCGTATCCGAGCACGTTATGCACTTCAAACGCCGCGCCCACGATGCCGCCGACCAAGTCGCCATGAATCAATTCCTTATTTGTGTTCATTCGTGTGGATTCGTGGCTACCGGTCGCATTCTCCCATTACGAAATCTATGCTTGCCAGAATTGCCACCAAATCGCTGATCATGTGGCCCCTGGAAATCACGGGCACTGCTTGCAGGTTCACGAACGACGGCGCGCGGATCTTCAAACGATGCGGCGCGCCGCCGCCCTTGCTGATGATGTAAAAACCGAGTTCGCCCTTCGGGTTCTCCGCCGAGAAATACACCTCGCCCGGGGGCGCGTTAATGCCCTCGGTCACGTTGATAAACTGATGGATCAATTCCTCCATCTTCGTCAGTACCGCTTTCTTCTTTGGCAGCAAGATCTTTGCATCGGATGAATTCCACGGACCACCCGGCATGTTGTCGGCCGCCTGTTGAAGAATACGCACGCTCTGGCGCATTTCTTCCATGCGCACGAGATAACGGTCGAAACAGTCGCCCACCGTGCCAACCGGAATATCGAAATTGAAATTCTCGTACCCACCGTACGGATGCGCCTTACGAATGTCCCACTCGACGCCCGAACCGCGCAGGATCGGCCCTGTGACACCGAGGTCGATGGCGTCTGTTTTTGTGAGCACACCGATCTCGCGGGTGCGTTCAATAAAAATCTTGTTGCGAGTAAGCAGCTTATCCACCTCGTCGAGAGTTGCCGGGAACTCCTTGAGAAACTTCCGCAGCATCGGCAGGAGATCCGCAGGCACGTCGTTGGCCAGACCGCCAACGCGTGTGTAGCTGGTGGTGAATCGTGCGCCACAGATCAATTCGCACAAATCATGAATCTTTTCGCGCTCTCGAAATGTGTACAGAAAAACGGTCATCGCACCTACGTCCATGCCGAAACAACCGGTACTCAGGAGGTGCGAACTTATACGGGCGAGTTCTGCGCAGATGACCCGGATGTATTGACAGCGCGTCGGCACGTCGATACCGCATAGTTTTTCCACGGCATAGGCATAAGCGACGTTGTTGGCAAACGGTGCGATGTAATCAAGGCGGTCCGTGTACGGGATGAATTGAGTATAAGTAATGTTCTCGGCAATCTTCTCGTCGCCGCGATGCAAATAGCCGATATCAGGCCATACGTTGACGATCTCTTCGCCGTCCAACTCCAGCACCAACCGAAGCACCCCGTGCGTGCTCGGGTGCGAGGGTCCCATGTTGATGATCATCCTCTCGCCGCGCAGTCCATCGTCCATCGCATCCCGGGCGCGGGCTGCGGATTCGATCAACTCTGTTGCGTGTTGCGTTGCCATGTCGTTCGTTCTTTTCTACGCGCAATAAATCTTTTGCGGCTACAGCAAAATCACACCTGCTCTTTTTTCTTTGGATTCTTCAGCCGTTCGATGTTCTCAACCACTGTGTCCACCTGCCGTGGTTCACGTAACACCGAACTGCGTGTCCCGATTGTCGGCACGAATGGGCCGCCCAACATTGGCGCGCGCTCGACCTTGCCCGCGTCGATGGCGGTTTCCGGCAATTCCGCCGGGATGCCCGCCAACGGAAAATCCTTGCGCAAGGGGTGGTGTGGATAACCATCCCACATCAGGATGCGTTTCAGATTCGGATGGCCGCAGAACCGGATGCCGAACATGTCGAATGCCTCGCGCTCATGCCAGTCGGCGCCGCGCCAGACGCTCGTTACCGAGTCCACAACCATGTCGTCTTCGGGAAGGCCAACCTTCAGCCGCAACCGGCTTTTGTGCGCGAACGAGTACAGCAGATAATCCACTTCATAACGCGGGTCGTCACCGTAGTTGTCCACGCCTGCCAGGTCGGTGAGCATGTCGAAGCCACATTCCGTTTTCAGGAACCCGCAAATCCCCGCGATCTTCTCCCGCGCGACCGAAACCGTGACCTCTCCACGAAACTCCACGTGGTTTTGAATCGCGTCGCCGAAACGCGCCCTGAGTTTTCCGACCGTTTCCCGCGGAATCATCGAATCCACTCGCCTTTGAACGGCGGCGCGTATTCGCCGTGAATGATGATTGGGCCTTTCGGTCTATGATACAGGGGCACCACTTGCTCACCGGTTTTCATGCTCTTGATAGCGCGTTCTTGCGCGATCTTCCGCTGGATCGCCATCAGTCCCTCCAACAATGCTTCAGGCCGCGGCGGACAACCGGAGATGTACACATCCACAGGCAGGAAATGATCAACTCCTTGCACCACCGCGTAGCTCCGATACATCCCGCCGGTGCTGGCGCATGCGCCCATCGCTATGCACCATTTCGGCTGCGCCATCTGGTCCCAAATTCGTTTGACTACCCCAGCCGTCTTGTAAACACACGTGCCAGCAACAATCATCAAGTCGGACTGCCGTGGCGAGAACCTCATCACTTCCGAGCCGAACCGCGCGATGTCAAACCGGCTTGCGCCAGCTGCCATCAATTCGATAGCGCAGCAGGCCAATCCCATCGGCATCGGCCAACAGGAGTTTTTGCGAACCCAGTCAAGCGCCGCGTCCACGCGCGTCACAATCAAATCGCGGCCTTCGACCTTAGGGTCAACAGCAGTCTCAATGCGTTTGCTCATGCCGTTTCGCTCTTTGCCGTTCCCGCTTCCTTTTTCCCGCGACGCGGCGCCCAATCCAGCGCGCCTTTTTTCCATGCATACACGTGCCCAACCTCCAAAAGCGCCAGAAAGACCACCACTCCCAGCAGCATCTTCAACCCGATGCCGCCTTCGCTGACCGGCCTGATCAAATCGCGGAAAACCGCGCTCCAACCCAGAACAAAGACGACTTCGATGTCGAAAATGATGAATAGCATGGCGATAAGGTAGAACTTCACGCTTAACCGCGTCTCGGCGCCGGCTATCGGGGGCATGCCGCATTCATACGGACTGTCTTTCACCGGGTTGTGAACACGTTTCTTGCCGATTATCACCGGCGTGAGCAGCATTCCGAGGGCGAACGCAATTGCCACAAGCAGCAATAGTCCGACAGGCACAACTTGTTGTAGTTCCAGAGTCATCTCAATTGCGCAAAATAATGGCACGAACAGACCAGTTCGCGCCGAAGCTTGAGAGAAATTATCAGATTCGACTTCGCTTGCAAGCGCAATTTCCCCTTCTGCTCCGGCGGCTGCTCGACTATCGTAGTGGCGTGGACGGCAACCCAGCATTGATTGAAGAAATCCACACCGAAATCAAGCGGAGTGGGAGACGTATCACCTTCACGCGATTCATGGAACTGGCGTTGTACCATTCGCAGCACGGGTACTACACCGCGAGGCGCCAGCGCATCGGCAAGGCAGGCGATTACTTTACCAGCGTAAGTGTCGGCCCGCTGTTCGGCCGCATTCTCGCGTGCCAATTTCAGCGGTTTCGCACAGAGTTAAGGAACCCGCCGGAGTTTGAGGTCGTAGAATTCGGCGGCCATCGCGGACAGCTCTGGGATGATGTGCTGGCAGCCGCACCTGACTTGAACTACCGCGTTATAGAAGTCGGCAACCTGCTTCCGGAAAAAATCGCCGGCTGCGTTTTTTCCAATGAGTTCCTCGACGCCCTGCCGGTGCACCGGGTGCGAGTGGTACAAGGCCGGTGGCAGGAAGTCTACGTGACAGAAGATTTTGCCGAGGCGCTCGGCCCATTATCCACACCGCGTCTTGCTGACTATCTGCGCGATCTGCCGGTTCATCTCATGGAAGGCTACACCACCGAGATCAATCTCCGTGCGCTCGACTGGTTGGAGGATATCGCGCAACGGCTCCAACGCGGTTTTGTATTGACGATTGATTACGGATACGAGCGCGAAGATTATTTCTCGCCGCAACATCGGGAAGGCACGTTGCTCTGCTATCATCGCCACACCAGAAACGATAACCCGTACCAACACATTGGCGAACAGGACATCACTGCTCACGTCGAGTTCACCTCGCTAATCGAATGTGGAAAGAAGCTAGGTCTGGAGCCAGTGCTATTTACCGACCAATCGCACTACCTATTGCAGGTCGGGGAATCTGAAATCTCAGAAATCGTTGCGCGCACTGCGGGCCAGCCCAGCAAAGAACGACAATCCGTCCATCAACTCATCCACCCCGAACTCATGGGCCGCACATTCAAGGTGCTGGTGCAGAAGAAAGGAATCTGATATAAGACGCTGGTAGCCAGTCGAGGAGAAAACTGCCATGAATGAACTGCCGCCGGTGATTTCATCTGTGCAACCGCCCGCCAAACCTCCAAGGACATCGCGCTTGGCCATTATCGGCTTGGTGCTCGTTATTCTTGGCCTTGCTTATATCTTGCTTCTCCCTTGGCGCGAACCATCATGGATGGAAAGAGCCCGTGCTGTCTGCTGCCTTAACGACGTGAAAACTATCAGCTTAGCGTGTGCAATGTATGCCAAAGACAATGGCGGGAGACTGCCGCGAACACTGGATGATTTAAAACCGTATACCAAGAGCACCAAGCCCTTCGTCTGTCTGTCAGCCAAAGACCAAACGCACTACAGCTACGCGTTCACTGGAGCGAACAATCTTTGGCAGAGCAACCCCGACGTCATCATTCTCCGAGAGATCGAAGCCAGCCACCGCGGAAAGCGTACTCTCTTGTACAACGACGGTCACGTCGAACAGCGGAAAGATTAGTCACGGGCCTGCTTTACCCTTTCCGCCTTTGCCTTTTGCAGTTATCCTGTTCGCACGCCCGTAGATAAGGTCAAGATCCATACCAAGGTGAGCGATGCTGGCAACGATGGCATGTTGTGCTGTTGCAGAGAAAAAGAATTTGATATGAAAGATCTTCGTCCACACAGGAGGCATTTACAATGAACGAACAACCGCCATTGGTCTCATCAGTTGCCCCGTCGTCTTACAAGCCATCCAAAACATCGGGTCTTGCCGTTGCGAGCTTGATATTCGGTATTCTCAGCCTTACGTGCATTCTGCCGGTTGTCGGCTCGGTTCTGGCGATTGTCTTTGGCATCGTCGCGCTGAACAAGATCGGCAAGTCCGGCGGACAAATCACCGGCCAAGGGCAAGCCCTCGGAGGGCTAATCACAGGTGCCATCAGTCTGGTAATGATCCCGATTATGGCAGCCATGCTGCTGCCAGCGCTTGCTCAAGCACGGGGAAAGGCGCGCGCAGCCCAATGCCTCAGCAATGTCAAACAGATCAGCCTTGCCTGCGCCATGTATGCCGACGCCAATAACGGGAGACT
>CAIKBP010000175.1 GCA_903825695.1 uncultured Verrucomicrobiota bacterium | reverse complement strand
GTGCGGTTGCGGAACCATCTGCACTCGCAGCACATGTGGTTACAACACGTTCGGATCGCGCCCATACGAGGCGGTCGCGCAAGATGTGATGGTTATAGGAGATACGCGTGCGGACGCTATAGGAGTTGCCGTCACAGCGTTTTGCGCCGTGTCCGCTCCGGTTGACGCTGTAGTGGATACCGTTGCCTTGCCTGTCGACGCTGTAGCATGGATGTACGGGTGCCAGAAACAACCGGCGTGGCACTTTGCAAACCAATGGCGCTAACCGTATACCGCAGAACGAAAGGAATCGGACCATGAATCCAAAAGAAAAACGACTCTCGATTCTGTGTGGAATAGTAGCTGTATTATGTCTGCTATCGCTTTTTGCCAGCGGGTGCGCTCTGGACCGCTCTGCCTACGTTCGGCAGACATGCGGCGATGGCGGAACTAACATCTGCATCGTGGTTGTATCATCGGAGGGCGGGGCGGCACTGAGCCTGCTCACCGGACTGGACACAAACGCATGGAAGGCAATCGCACAAGGCGCAGCAGCGGGAGTGGCGAAATGAAGATGCCTTGGAAACGCAAGAGCGAGATCGGGCGCAAGTATCCCCTGATTCGTGACCAGCACGATCCGCGTGACTTTCGGTTTCAGCATCGCACGATGCTGCAAAGTGTGCAGCTACCGCCCATGGTTGACCTGTCGGTGACGCTCAATATGCCGCCGTGCTACGACCAGGGGCCTTACGGCACTTGTGGATTCAATGCCGCCGCAGGGGTTGTCCACACCCTTATGACTCCCCGATGGATGCCTTCCCGATTGTTTATCGGTTACAACGCATGCGCTCTGGCCGGCGAGACAACTATCGCCGAGGACCAAGGGATTGCCGGGTTGCGCAACGTGATTCAGCCGTTGACGGACAAAGGTTTTTGTTGCGAGAACTCGGGGGAAGGACCGTCGCCGTGGCCCTACGATTCCGGCCATCTGAACACGCAGCCGTTTCCGGCTTGCTACGCCGAGGCGCAACACCACCTCGTGACCTCATACGAGCGTGTGGCGGACAATGACATCCTGGCGATCAAGACGGCGCTTGCAGCCGGACATCCAATCATCTTTGGCATACAGGTGTACGCGGCGTTTGAAGACGGGATTACAGCCGCGGATGGGTGCGTACCCACGCCGAACTGGTGGGACCGCTTGCATGGCTCGTTAGGCGGGCACGCCATCGTGATGGTGGGCTACAACGATCAGACGCAAAAGTTCAAGTTCCGTAACTCCTGGGGCCTCTGGGGCGATCACGGTTACGGGTATTTGGGGTACGATTTTGTGTCGAACTCCTCTCTGGCTTTTGACTTCTGGTTGCTTGATGGAGTGCAAAACGTGTCATGAGTCCCGAAACCATGTTGGCGGAAATACAGGCGGCAATCAACGCGATCCAATCGGCGCGGCATCGAGAGGCACTGACGATTTTGCTACTGTTGAAGGACACGTTAGCTGATAAAATAGGGGAACGCCAACGAAGCGGGGGGTTCAACAATGAATGACACACCGATCAACCTAACCGATGGCGAAAAGCAGGTACTCAAGGACGCGCCAAAGTCGTTCGTGGCCTACCTGATAAACACCATTCTATCCGACTCACACACGCAAATGGTTATCGGTACGTGTCTGCGCGGCATGTTGCAACTGGCCAGCGGATTGTTGGTTGCGCACCCAATTGGCCGCTTCCTGCACCCAGCGAAGATAGACAGTGTTATTCACATGACCAAGTTGATCAATATCACTCTCACATATATCAGATGGAATAGTTATGATATCTCCTCTGTTTGCAGGTGTATTGCCACCCATCCATTCAACGGCTTCAGTTACTTTCCCGCGATTCATACG
>CAIKBP010000174.1 GCA_903825695.1 uncultured Verrucomicrobiota bacterium | reverse complement strand
CCGCCTTCAATTCCTTGCGGCCGTAGGACGCCACCTCCGTCTCAACGTACATGGTGAAAGCAAATCCGCCAATCATCAAGGATAAAACCATGATGACCCATAGCACGACGATCAATGCCACACCATTATGTAGGCGCGAGCAGGAGATCAAATTATTGTGCCAGATCACGGTCATTGGTTGTTGCTCCCAGTGCTGGATTGCGTTGACGCTGTGCCGTTGTTTTGGCTGTTAATTGAGACTGGGTGCATGTTCTCATACTGGGCCGCGGGCAATTCGACATAGCGCGTTACAGTGACAGGCATGGCGCGGTCGCCGGCGCCGCCGAACGTGACCGCGAACTCGATCGCGTCAGGCATCAAGTTCTCCTCCTGCCACTCGTCCCGCCACTCGCTCATAGAAGCGTGCCAGTATTTCACTGCGAAACCACTGACATCCGTCGAGAGCACGTGCGATGGGAGCTTTGGAGCATCGTCGATCTCCAGCGCCGGGGCATTGGCAATGGCCAGTACGGGGCGGCCAAGTTGGTCCTTGGCCAGCCAGATGGTTACCCGGCGCATTCCGGCGATTGGCATCTCACTCAACGGCAGCAACGCATCCGACTCTGTCACGAACGAGATTGAGTCGCCTTCAGTTTCGTTGCGCCGCCCGTACAAACGGTACAAACCGGGGTTCGCATCGAAATAGACAGCCGATTTGGTCAATTCACTCAAGGCTTGGAGCACGACGCGCTGCCGCTGGAACATGGCCGCTGCATTCTCACCCCGCCGCCATGACTGCAGGCTGACGCTCCAAATGCCATATACCGCCGTGAAGACGACGGCGAGGATCGTCACGGCGAGCATGACCTCCAGCAGCGTGAATCCGTTGTGTGCGCGTCGTCGCATGGTCGTTACCGTGATTTCTGCGGCAGATACCTGTATTCAACCACCGAATCGCTGAAAAGCATCCCGCGTTCGGACCAGTAGACCGTGATAGTTTGCTGCCAGAGTCCATCGGCATCGGTTGGATCGAATTTCCGCTGCCAAGAGAAACCGGGATAATCATCGAACGATCCCTCCTGATCAAGGTAATCGGTGGCGCGATCGACACGGAATTCGTAACTCTTATTGGTGAGCAGGGTTTCGGCAATAGCGTAGTTCTGCACGCGCTGCTCCGCCGCGACGCACCGGTTCAGTCCATCGATCAGCGCGAACAGGCCAATGGTCATGATTGTCGTGGCGACGACCACCTCCAGCAATATGAATCCGGTGGCCGTGTTGTCGCGATGGAAAAGGGAAGTTTTGTGCCGCAATAGCTTCATCATTTCACCGGATACGCCGTGGCGGCAGCCGTGATCGGATCCACCGACAGGCCGAGAAAACTGC
The DNA here is from genome assembly GCA_903825695.1 of uncultured Verrucomicrobiota bacterium. Classification (GTDB taxonomy): domain Bacteria; phylum Verrucomicrobiota; class Verrucomicrobiia; order Palsa-1439; family Palsa-1439; genus CAIKBP01. The sequence goes on along the minus strand of CAIKBP010000174.1, from coordinate 842 downwards.
CGCGTTCCTGCCCGCGGAATACGACTGTCAACGCGTCACAGGTGCCATTTGGGCGAAAGATCATGTCCATCTGGCCTTGTTGCTCGGCGGGTTCCTCGCCGACTTGCGCCGAGATCAGCGTAACACGCGGCGAAAGTGCCGTGGTGCGCAACGTGATGGCTGCATCGGAGTCGCTGTTGATCTGTTCGGCTTGAGTGACCCAGTAGAGTTGCTTGTCCAAATCGATGTGCAACACTGCTGGTTTCCGATACACCACCGCTTGGTGTCGGGCGAACTGGCAGGTCGTGGCCAGTGAACGTGCCGCGGCGTCCACCAGCGAGGAGTTATAGGAGCGCACGAACGATGGGGTCGCCGCTGCCAGCAGAACCAGCAGGATGAAGACCGCCACGCTGAGCTCGACCAACGTCATGGCCGCAGTTCCGGCCCACCTTGACCTGTCAGAACAGATTACAGATATCGTCATTACTGCCTGCGATCTTGTCGGGTCCCGGCGAACACAAATCGAAGCCGCTCGCCGTTTTCACGCCGGGACACCTATAGATATACTTGCTGCCCCACGGATCGTCCTTGATCTTGGTCTCTTTCAGATAGGGTCCTTTCCAATTGGTGCAGCCGGTTGGTCGGACGATCAAAGCCTGCAGCCCTTGTTCGGTGGTGGGGTATGCCCCGCAGTCCTTTTCGAAACTGTCGAGTGCCGCGGAGAAAACCTCGATATCGCCACGGGCCACCAATTTCTCTGCGTCCCCGGTGGGACCGCCCAGTTTCCCCATAAACAACCAGGCCAGGACAAACAACACGACGACCACGATCAGAATCTCCAACAGCCCGGAACCTGTCATACT
>CAIKBP010000173.1 GCA_903825695.1 uncultured Verrucomicrobiota bacterium | reverse complement strand
TCTGACCCTCGCCACCACTTTTCTTGGGCGCGCGCGAATGCAGGAGGCAGACAGCGGATGCTGGAACAACTGAATTTCCTGGCGGGCATCGCACTGATGCTCTACGGCATCCGAACCCTCCGACGGGGGACTGAACGCCTGTTCGGATCACGGCTGCGCAAGCTTCTACAAACGGCCACGCGCAGCAACCTTCGCGGATTGGGTGCAGGATTCATTCTATCCATTCTCACACCGAGCAGCACGGCGGTGGCGTTGCTTTCGGTGGAGGCGATCAATTCGGGTTTTGTGACGTTCCAGCAGGTGCTGGCGGTCATGCTCGGCGCGAATATCGGATTCACCATCACCGTACAGTTGCTCGCGTTCAAATTCTACCTCTGGAACGCCGCTTTCATTGCGCTCGGCGTGCCACTATTCGTGTTCGGGCGGCGACAGCAGGTGGTGGGCACGGGACAATCGTTACTCGGGGTAGGTTTTCTCCTGTTGTCGATCCAGATGCTGACCATTGCCGTGGCGCCGATACGGGACAATAACGACGTGCGCGAGGTGATGCGGATCCTGGCGAGCCATCCGGTCTGGCTTGTGTTATTCGCGACGATGCTGGAACTGATTCTGCAGAGCCCAACGGCGACGATCGGGATTGGCTTGGCGTTGTGCGGGGGAGGAATCATGCCTCTCAATGGCGCGGTGGCCGTGGTAATTGGCGCGAACATCGGGATCGCTGTGACTGCGCTGGTTGCCGGATTCTCGCACGTGGACACGCGACGGATGGCCATCGGGAACCTGCTGTTCAAGTTAGCCGGCGCGGCGGTATGCGTGCCGATGCTGCCCTTGTTGGTGGACGCGCTGCGGCCCCTGAGTCTGGCTGGCGACACACAGGTGGTGGCGAACGCGCACACGCTGTTTAACGTGGCGTTGGCGCTGGTGTTCTTACCGCTGGTACCTTCCTTGGCGCGATGGCTGGAGCGTCTGGTGCCGTCGCGGAGGACAGGCGAGGAACGGTTTGGGCCGCAGTATCTCGACACGGCATCGCTGGGGAGTCCTGCACTCGCGTTGGGGCAGGCGACCCGTGAGATTCTGCGCATGGCGGACATCGTTCAGGATATGCTGGTAAGGGCGCACCGGACGTTTGTCGAAAACAGCGCGGCGCTATGCGAGGAGGTACAGCAAGAGGACGACAAGGTTGATTTGTTGAACACGGAAATCAAGGCGTACATCACGCGGTTGCGTGAACAGGCGATGAACCCTGAGGAGTCGCGGCGTGAGACCGCGTTGTTGGGTTTTGCATACGAACTGGAGACGATTGGCGACATCATTGACAAGAACCTGATCGAGCTTGCTAAGAAGAAGATCATGCTGAGAGTCGAGTTCTCGAAGGAAGGCTGGTCGGAATTGGACGAGTTCTTCGGGAAAGTGCAGAAGAACCTGGAGATTGCCGCATCAGCTTTTGCGAGTCGGGACCGGCTGCTGGCGACGGAATTGCTGAGGCACAAGCACCAAATCCACGAGGAGGAAATTGAGTTGCGGGCACGTCATTTTCATCGGCTGCACGCGGGCTTGGCGGAATCCATCGAAACCAGCGCGGTCCATCTTGACGTGTTATCGAACCTCAAGAGCATCAACTCCCACCTTGTTGGCGTGGCCTATCCTATTCTTGAGGCGAAAACCTTCTAACCCGCCGTGGAGACCGTTCTCTACACGCCACCAAACTGGATTGAGCCATTGAACTGGCAGAGCGTGTTCGCCAAATCGCGGCCGATTGAGGTGGACGTCGGTTGCGGCAAGGGCGGATTCCTGTTGTGGGTGGCGCAGACGCAGCCCGATCAGAACTTTCTTGGCGTCGATCGCTTGCTGCTACGGTTGCGCAAGGTGGACAAGAAGATTCGGCGATTCGGTCTGTCCAACGTGCGCCTGATCCGCATCGAAGCGAGCTATTTGATTGCGAAGCTAATTCCTGAGTCGTCGGTGTCGGCATATCATATTTACTTTCCGGACCCATGGCCCAAACGAAGGCACCATCGGCGGCGCCTGTTTTCGTCGGCGTTTGTCAGGAATCTGCGGCGGACTTTGCAGCCAAGCGGGGCGGTCAATGTAACCACCGATCAGGAGGATTACTTCCGGGAGATAGGAACATTGATGCAGGAATCGGGCGTATTCGCCGCGGAATCGCCGTTAACGTTGCCCGACGAGGCGCGCACAGAGTTTGAACGTGAGTTTCTCGCGGCGGGTATGCTGGTCTTTCGTGGTCGATGGAGACGCGCAGCCTGCGTCTGACACAGTGACGTGCGGGTAGGCCGGGCCCGTCATTCCTTCCGCCGGCGCATTGGATAAGCGTGAGGTTTACTGGTGGAAGATGTTGCCGATGGCATTGAAGTCTTGCTTCGAAATGGCGATTTGGGAATCGGGGGACGTGCGCGCTTCTTTCAGCAAGGTGGCGAGACAATGCACTGTGCCCACCGCATAGAACTTCACCAGACCAACGGTCGTCTCCGGGCCGAACACCGTCATCAGAACTGCGTCGTCGTCTACCGTGCTGACGAGGATATTAGCGTTCTTGCCCTGGTGGTGGAGCGTGTTGAATTCCGTTTCGCCGAGTCGAGCGGCGAGTTCCTTGGTGGCCGCGAAACTGCCCGCAGCCAGTGCGGCAAGGATGGTGGCGTCAGTAGATTCTGGCAGGTTGCCTTGCTGGCAGAGGATTGACCCGCCCCTATCGATAACCAACGAGAACGTGGCTTGTGTCTTGTCGAGGAAATCAGCCAACAGGGATTGCAGCCGCTGCGCCGGCGAGGAAATATTTGCCGTGACTTCCGGGATGTCTGCTGCAGAAAGCGGTGGAACAGGTGTCGGGTTCACAGTTCGTTACCGTCGGGTTCCCGCCGCTATGCCCGATAGGGCGGTGGCCGCGGGCGCAGGCGCCCGCACTTGGCCGGCGGCGGCAGTTTCTTCAGTTTCGCGGATGAATTTCCGAAGCAGTAACCGCGAGATGGCGTTCAGCGTGGCAAACACGCCCTGGCCGGTGGTGGCCACGGCTTGGTAACTTGGCACGCGAACAGGCCGGTTATTCAAAATGTATTCCAGGTAATGAACAGGCGCGAGACGTGGAACGTCGCGCTTGTTATACTGCAAGACATAGGGGATCCGGTCCATGTCCATACCTTGCAGAACGAGGTTGTCATACAGGTTGTGGAAACTTTCGACATTCTCCTGCATCTTGTCCCAGTGTGAATCGGTGACGAACACGACGCCGTCGACACTGCGAAGGACGAGCTGGCGCGTAGCGTTGTAGATGACTTGGCCTGGCACCGTGTAGAGTTGGAACCGCGTCCTGAACCCTTTGATTACCAGCGCGTTCAATGGTAGGAAATCAAAGAACAGCGTGCGGTCGGCTGCCGTGGCCAGCGAGACTAGTTCGCCCTTGTTTGTGTCGGTGATATGGCCGTGAATGTAGGCGAGGTTGGTTGTCTTCCCACACAGCGCAGCGCCGTAGTACACAATCTTGAACTGCACTTCTTTGTTGACGTAGTTGATAATCGACATGCCGAACTTACTCCTTAAACCGTCACCCGCTGGCGACACAACGCAGTAATCTCCTGGCTGATGCGTTCGCACCGCCGCAACAGCGCCTTGCTGTAGCGTGTTGCCTGGTGGACGACGATGAGATACACGTTGCCCCCATGGAAAATGCTCACGGGACGTTGATCAGTGAACAGCGTCAGGCGGCGTACCTGGCCGATGTTGAGTTCACGAACGTAACGGCCAATGCGCTTGAACAACTGCGGGCCAAATGCGCTGACGGTATTTTGGTCGAGCGGCGGCGGCAGTCGACCGGTCACGAACAGGCCGTCTTCGAGCGCGACTATACAGCCATCCACCCCGGGCAATGCGCAAACCAATCGCACGACTTCGGGCAGCGACAGTTCGCGGTCCTCGGGCACGCCGAGCAGGCGGTTCAACTTTCGCGGGCCGATGCCCGTCAATGCGTGGAACATCTTGCGCCCGACGCCGGGGACCCGTCGCAATTCCTCCAGCGAGTTGAACGGCCCATGTGAGGCGCGGAATTCGATGATTCGTTTGGCGATCGCAGGACCGATGCCGCGGATCTGCATCAGATCGTCGGCGGTGCAATTGTTCAGATTGACGAGGTACTTCCGCTCGTCGATCCCGCCCACGGTCATGACGCCAGCCACCAGTTTGGAAACCATGGGCATGGGTTCGGCCGGTGGCGTCGCCAACGCCGGCTCACCCGGTTCTGCTGGCACCAGTGGTACGGCGCGGGTTTGCACAGCGGGCCCCGTCTTCTCACTGAACAGGGAAAAATCTTTGTCGTCGAGTGCGGCCGTGGAGATTTCGGCTGGTACCGGCACCGGTGCCGGGGCTTGTATCGAGGCAACGACCGCTGCGTGCGGCTGAGGCGGCGCAACTGGATGCGCCGGTTCCGGCGCAAGCGCATTTGTTTCGACAAATGGACTAGGGATGTCAATCCCACTTTGCTCAACTAGATCGGGGAGTGGAGTGCCCATAGCGCTGGCGAACATGTCGGGTGGAATTTGCGACACAATTTCATCCAGTGGCAACGTGACGGCCTCGCTGAGGTCACGGGGCGGGGGAGTAACAAACAGCGATGCAGGCATTGCTGCGATGATCGTGCCGAGCGGCAGCTTGACGCAAGCCGCTCTCAACTGCGGCAGAATCGGCTGTAGTGGAAGAGCGACTCGCGCCTCGGGATCGATCTGGCTGCTGACCGCTGCCCGCGGCCGGATCAACAAGTGATCGGGAATAACACTTAGAAGACTGCGTAGATTAATCCAAACTGGCTGATTGGACTGGGCGAAAGTCGGTATCGGACCAGTTTTGACCACATTAGCGATGGGCGGCATCGTTTCAACAGGTGATGCGATTGCAGCAGCTGGTTTCTTATCTGGTGCTTCATTGACGGGCTCTGGCAGCATGGCGAAATCGGGGCCGTTCAAGTCCACTGCGGACTGGTGCTTGACTTCAAATACCTCAGGTGGAATGGAGGCGACAATCTGGGCAAGCGGCAAGGTAACCACCATCTGACTATCTGAAAGATGTGGCAACGGTCGCTGCAGCACATCCTGAGGGAAATAAGGGATCAAATCAACCACGCGCAGACTGATGTTGCCTGTGGACAACTGGGGCAGCACCCAGCTCGACGGCAACTCGATGGTCAGTTTTGTGAGCCTAGCTTGGGCACCAGGGGCAAAAATGTACGGAGGCAAATCCTGCAGGATCAATGCAACCGGCAGGGGAATTGGGGGTAGGGTTTTCGTCGGTTTCTGCAGGCCAGCCTCGCATTGAGGGCGGTTGGCGGTTGCCGGTGGCGAAGTGGTTCGTGCCTTGGTGACCGATGGTGAGGATGCGGCGGAATGGGTCTGTGGCAAGGCCGCCGTCGGCTTGGAGAGCCGGTCCGACGCTGGCTTTGAACTTTTGAAAAAGGGCAGTTTCATCTCATGCGTCCTGCCAAAAGAAGCCGGTCAATGAAAAATCGCACCATGTGCCACCTCCGCCCACACCGGTAACGGTTGAGCTGCGACACGTCGAACCCATTTGAAGCAGCAGTGCATGAACTGTTACTCCTCCGTCCCGGTAACACGCAGGATTTCGTCAATGGTTGTCAAGCCAGCCTTGGCTTTTTCGATGCCCGCCGCACGCAATGTCTTCATTCCCTCCTGCAGGGCCAGGTTCTTGATGACTGCGGCGCTTGCGTTATGGAGTATCTGTTCCTTCAATGCATTGCTGGCAGGCAACACCTCAAGAATGGCCATGCGGCCGAGAAAACCGGTGTCTTTGCAGCGGCCGCAACCATGTCCCCTGTAAAACATCTTGTTGGAAGCATCGTCGGGATTCAATCCAAAACGCTGGAGGGTTTCCGGCGGCACTTGGAAGGATTCCTTGCAGTGCGGGCATACCTTACGGACGAGACGCTGAGCGCAGGCCATCAACAAGGACGAAGTGATCAGGAACGGCTCGATGCCCATATCGATCAACCGCGTGATGGCGCCGGGCGCGTCATTGGTGTGCAGAGTGGACAACACCAAGTGGCCTGTCAATGCCGCTTTGACTGCGATGTCTGCAGTTTCCGAGTCACGGATTTCACCCACCATCACGATGTCCGGGTCCTGACGCAGAATGGAGCGCAACCCGCCGGCAAAGGTCAGTCCGATCTCCGGTTTCACCTGCACCTGATTGATGCCAACCATCTGGTACTCGACGGGGTCCTCGACGGTAACGATGTTGACGTCCTCTTTGTTAAGGTAATTGAGCACAGCATACAGCGTGGAGGTTTTGCCCGAACCCGTTGGGCCCGTCATCAACATCATGCCATGTGGCGCGTCGATGGCGTTCTTGAACTTCTGCAGGTCCTCGGGATCCATGCCAAAATGGTCGAGATTCAAATTCAGTGATCCCTTGTCGAGCACGCGCATGACGATCTTCTCGCCATGGACCGTGGGCAACACCGAAATACGTAGGTCTACTTCGCGACCCGCAAGCTTGATGCGGAAACGGCCGTCCTGCGGCAGCCGGCGCTCCGCAATGTCAAGGTTGGCCATGATTTTGATGCGCGAGGTGATGGCCGCCTGCAATGACTTGGGCGGCGCGGCGGAGTCGTACAGCATGCCATCGATACGGTAGCGAAGCCGCAGCGATTTTTCAAACGGCTCCAGGTGTATGTCGCTGGCGCGGTCTTTGACCGCCTGAACGAGAATAAGGTTCACCAGCTTGATGACGGGCGCCTCGCCGCTGCTTTCCACCAGACGGTCGAGATTGATCTCGTCGTCTTTATCCTTGGCAAGCTCGACCTCTTCCGAGGCGTTTACGTCTTTCAGAATCTCGTTGATGCCGCCGGCGGCCTGTGTGTTGATGGCGTTGTTCAGGAAATCAGAGACGGCTTTTTCGGTGCTGATCAGCGGTACGATCTCCATGTTCGGCCGCGCACGGCGCAGATCGTCAAGGGCAAGCACGTTCAGCGGGTCGGCCATGGCCACGAACAGTTTATTACCGAGACAGGCGATAGCGACCATTTTGTAGCTCTGCGCCATGTCCTTCGGGATGAGGTCAATGGTGTCCTGCGGCACGTGCATCTTCGAGAGGGTGAGGGGTTGATAACCTAGACATTTGCCCATGCTGACCATCATGTCCTGCTCGGTGACGAACCCACGCTCGAGCAGCAACTTCAGCAGACGACCACCCTGTTTCTTCTGCACCTCGACGACCGCGTTGAGTTGTTCCTCGGACAACAGGCCGTCGGCGATCAGGGTGTCTGCGATTCTTTCACCGAATGATTTCATGGATTATGCAGTGGTTTTATTCTTCTGTCTTGGGTTGTTTTTCCATGCCGTGAGCTTGGCGCAATGCATTGGTGATGTCGCCAGGAGAACTAATGTACCAGATCGGATTATAGTCGACCGTCGCGCGCACCTGCTCCTGAGCCGCCGTGTCGAATGGACTGGCAGTGGCAATCAGCACTGAACGACTGATCACATCGAACGGAATGATGCAGTGCTGGAAGCAAACCATGCGAGGCAATGAGCGCGCGACGTCGCGATCAACGTCGTAAACGGACAATGGCAGGTATGGCAGGCCGCTGCGGTTCACAAGCGCGACCAAGATGTCTTCGAGTTTGGCGGCTTGCTCGTCGACCAAGAGCTGCACCAGCGTCAAGGTTTGCCCTTTCTGCAGGACAGCGGTGCGCTCTGTTCGGAGCCGCTGCAGCAGGGGTTGGATCATATCGGGAGTTGCCACTTTTTCAGCAACCAACATTTCCGCCAAGGCGGCGTCGCCATCAGCGGGTTTGTGACGCGGCAGAGCAGGGGACGGCCCCGTGGGAGCAGCAGAAACTGTTGCTCGGAACTTGGAGCCCTCGGCCGACGGGGCTGCCCCAGAAGGTTGGAGTGCAGTGAGGCTTGCCAGTTTCGATTCGAGTTCCACCAAAGCGGCGCGGGTTTTTGGGTCATCAGGACTAGGACTCGTCGAAACGGTGGCTTTGAGAATGCCTTCGTATTCAAGAATTGCCTGGGAAATCTGGCCAAGTTGGACGTAAGCGTCTGCCAACTTCCTGGAAATACGCAGGCTGTCAGCTTGGCGATCCAGCTTGTTGTAGGCTTCCTTAAGGATTTCGAGTGATTGCGAATCGTCCGGCTGCGACTCGGTGATGGCCTCGAACATCTCCACCGTTCGCAGGATCTGGCTGGTTTCCTCTTCGGAAATCTTTGTAGCCATATTCTGAGTGCTCCAAGCTATACCTTACAAGAGCACACTTTATGCCACATCAAATCCAGCCAAGATGCAAGCCGAAACGGGCCTTTTTCCCGCAATTATTGCGCCAAACTGCGCAGTTCTGTGAATACCGGGCGGGCAAAAATGGGTGGCGTCTCCATAAGAATCCATCGTGGCTGTCGCTGACACTTTAACAACTGTTATTCGCTTGTATTGCGGCGTGTTCCCTTGACCAAGGCGCTCAGCGCTGCTATTAGTGCAAGGGGCTGACCAATGGGTGAAGAAAACGAGTCTCGGGTTCGCCGAATTGTCCGTGGCACTGGTGGGTGCCCATAACGGTGAGTTCAACGGAAAGGGATTACGATGCCAGAACTGAGGAAAGATCCAGTAGTGGGTCGGTGGGTGATTGTTGCGACGGAGCGCGCGAGGCGGCCAGGCGAATTCGTGCAACAACGGGTGGAGCCAGTAGATCCGGCCAAAGACCCATTTTCCGAGAGGAATGAACAGTACACGCCTCCAGAGGTTTTCGCCTTTCGCGACGAGCGCAGCAAACCGAATGGTCCGGGCTGGCAGGTGCGCGTGGTGCCCAATAAGTTTCCCGCCCTGCGGGTTGAGGGCGATCTCGGCAAAGAAGGGCAGGGGATATATGACAAGATGAATGGCGTTGGTGCCCACGAGGTGATCATCGAAACGCCCAACCCGTTGCTGCAACTTGAGCAGCAACCAATTGAAGGCATCGCCCGTGTGATCGAGACGTACAAGATTCGCATGGTCGATCTGCTGCATGATACGCGTTTTCGTTATGTCCTGGTATTTCGGAATTTCGGCCCCCAAGCCGGCGCAAACATCCCGCATCCGCATTCGCAACTCATCGCAACGCCCGTCACGCCGAAGCGGATCAAGGAGAAGCTGGCCGGCGCAATGCAGTACTACGGATACAAGGAGCGCAGCATCTACGAGGACATTCTTCGCCAGGAAACCAAGGAGGGCACACGGCTGGTGTGCGAGAACGCGGGATTCGTGGCGTTCTGTCCGTTTGCCTCACGATTTCCATTTGAAGTGACGATCATGCCACGTCGGCAGTCGGCTTATTTTCAGGACATTCAGCCGAATGAGATTCTGTTGTTGGCTGATACGCTAAAATTAACACTGCAGAAGCTGGCGAAGGCCTTGAACCAGCCGCAGTACAACTACATCATCACCACGGCACCAGCGCGCTATCCGCGCCCTGGTTATTGGGCTACAATCGATCAGGATTTCCGCTGGCATATCGAAATCCTGCCGCGGCTTACACTGATTGCTGGTTTCGAAGTCGGCACGGGCTTTTACATCAACCCGACACCGCCTGAAGAGGCCGCAAAGTACCTGCGGGAAATCCAGATCTGAGTCGAACGGAGATGGCCATGGCGCTGCGCGTTGCATTCCTGTGGCATATGCACCAGCCATACTATGTCGATCCCGTGCGCCGAATCACGCCGATGCCCTGGGTGCGCTTGCACGCAACGAAGGGGTACCTGGACATGATCTGGCTGATGGAGCAGGTGCCCGAGTTCCATTGCACGTTTAATCTTACGCCGGTGCTGGTTCGTCAAATCCAGCAATTGGCCAATAACGAAGTGCTCGATCTGTGGCACGAGTTGGCTGCCACAGCCGCGCAAGCGCTCACGCCGGCGCAAAAGGCCGACCTACTGGAACACTTTTTTCAGGCGAACCCAGAGAACATGATCAAACCTCACCCGCGGTACTGGAGTCTGCTGCAGAAACGTGGAGGACGGAAGAAGGTTGCACGGGGGGAATTAGAGCAGATAGCGGGTAAGTTCAGCGTGCCTGAATGCCGCGATTTACAGGTGTGGTTCAATCTCACCTGGTTTGGCTATGCGGCGGAAAGCTTGTACCCGGAAATCGCCGAGTTGAAACGTAAAGGCCGTGACTTCAGAGAGATGGACAAACAGGTCGTTTTCGACCGACAACGTGAAG
>CAIKBP010000172.1 GCA_903825695.1 uncultured Verrucomicrobiota bacterium | reverse complement strand
ACGGACTGACGCTGCGCGTCACCGGGCTGCTTGCCACGCCGGTCTGGTTACTGCCGTCTGACCAAGTCAGGTCCCACGGCCCGGTGCCGGTCAATGTCGCCTGGATGTTTGTCGAGCCACCGTTACAAATCGTCGCGCTGCCGCTGACCACCGACGTTGGCCGCGCGTTCACCGTGATCGTTGCGGTGCCGGTCAGATCGCCGGCTTGGGCGGTGCAGTTGGCATCGCTCAATGCCGTTACCGTGAAGTTAGTTGTTACCGACGGACTGACGCTGCGCGTCGCCGGACTGTTGGTCACACCGGTCTGGGTGGCGCCGTCCGACCAAGTCAGGTCCCACGGCCCGGTGCCGGTCAATGTCGCATGGAGAGTTGTCGAACTGCCGTTACAAATCGTCGCGTCGCCACTGACCGCCGACGTTGGCCGCGCGTTCACCGTCAGTGTGGCCGGCGGCGACGAGGTGACACTGCCGGCTTCGTTGCTGATGATGCACTGGTAGCTCACCGCGTTGGTGCTGGATGCGGGAGACACGGTCAACTCGTCCGAGGTCACACCGCTGTAATCGCCGCCATCAACCAAGTCTACGCTATTGGTCTGCCATTGGTAGCTGAGCGTGCCGTTGCCAGTGGTGGCGGTGACGTTGAACGTCGCAGTGCCACCGTCACATGCGGTTGTGTCTTGCGGCTGGTCGGTGATCGTAGGCGACGCCACCACAATCAGGTCCACCTGACCGACGGTGTCGGTGGAGACCAAGTAAGCGAAGCTCGGATTCGGCACCGTGCCGATGGTCAACATGTCCGTCGAGTAGGTCAACGTGCCGCCATAGGTGAACAGCGTGTACGTTTCATTGGTGAACCCGCCGCTATCGGTGAGGTTGAGGGTGCCGCGCAATATCAGGTTACCGGCAACCGCCGTCGTATTGAAATTGGTGCCCAACTCCACTGTCGTCGTTGTGTTACTGGCCAAGCGCAGCTGCCCGGAAAAGGTCAACTGACCGAGCGAATTGGATGGACTGAAGAAGCCACCATTGGTGATGACCATGTTACCGAGAACTGTGCCAAAGCCTTGGACCGTGCCGGAGTTGGTCGCCGATGCCGCTTGAATCAGTCCGCCCGCCATGTTCAGCGTGTTGGTGGCGCTAATGATGAGCCTGGTGATGTTTGTGACAACACCGCCGTCCCCAACCGTAAGCACATTGCCCGTGGCCGTACCAGTGACGCCGGCATTTAGGCCGACGAATAAGACGTTGCCTCCATTATTCCAAACAGCGCCACCCTGAACTGTCGCGCTATTATTATACGCCGGCGAGGTACCGGTACCGGAATAGATGCCGATGCCGTCAGCCTCACTGGTGATCAAGCTGGCGTTACTGTCCAAGAAGAGAATGTTGCTACTGGATCCGCCGCTTTGGTAAGGACTGCCAATCCTGAGGCGGCAACTGGCAGGTAGATACATCGTAGCTCCATCGGCGATCACCAGCGCGCTACCGGCGCTGATGTTGGTAGCGCCGACTACAACCCGTTGGGAGGAGGCGACGTTGGTGAAAATCGTATTAGGACCGCTAATCACAAGAATTCCGTTTGCACCATCACCATTGCCCAATAACGTGGTACCAGCAGACACGCGCCCATTTGTGACGATCAGTGCGCCAATCCCGTTGCCGCCGACAATGAGTGGCATAGTCGCCGCGACGAACAACCCTTTCCCCGAATTGGTGGAAGAAGCGAGGTAAACGGTCGTTGTGCTGCCTGCTACATCGGCCACACTGAACATCACTGAACTCGTCAGCGAGTTCGTGCCCAAGTCAAGCGTGACCGTGGATACTGTACCCGAGGCATTGTTAAAAAAGTTGCTCCGGACTGTCACATTTCCGGCGGGATCGTTGGGGAGCGCCACGGTGTATGTGAGGGCGTTGGTGAACTGCGCGAGGTCGGTCGTGCTTGGGGTGCCGACCGGGCTCCAAGAGTTGGTGTTCTGCCAAATACTGTCAGACTGATTTGTCCATGTGTAAGTGGCCGCATAACTGGTGTTCGCGCCCACGACAAGCCCCAGAGCCAGCGCACAAGCGGCGACGTGTTTATGAAATGTGTGCGTAACCCCTCGAAATTGATTCATGGTATTCATAACTCCCACTCCTTTGAAATGCTCCCGTTTAGCGACACTTCGCTTTGGGACAGTCCCACTTTGCTTAAGATTGTCCTCTCCTGACCTCATACTCACCAAAACTCGCGGTTGAGGAATATCCGAACCGGCATCGAATGTCAACAGACTTTTACAAAATTTTTCGTAGTGAGTTTTTGAGCAAGACGGCTGTTGAGAAGGTAGACGAGAAACTCCGACTTGATAATCCCCAATGATCCGCTGTTGTCCGTTACGAATCTAGAACTGGCTTTCCCCGCACGCCAGATAGGCTATACTGAGCCGCGATAAGGAGAACAACACTCGCGTGCAACATTTGGTGGATGCTTTCTTGGATTACTTGACCGTTGAGCGTGGCCTGGCGGAGAACACGCGCGTGGCCTACCGCACGGACCTGGCGCAGTTCGTCGAGTTCATCCAGCGCCGGGGCGTCGATAAGATGAACCGTGTCCGGCACCAGCATATCACAGAGTTTCTGATGGACCGGCGCAAACACGATGTCAGCCCCCGCAGCCTGGCCCGTCAACTCTCGACGCTCCGCATGTTCTATAGGTTCCTTGTCCGCGAGAAACTGCTGGCCGAGAATCCGACGCAATCGGTTGATTCACCACGGCTGTGGCGGACCATTCCCAACGCATTGACCTATGATGAGGTGGAACGGTTACTGGCCGCGCCGGCAGCCCACACCAAGCTCGGTCTGCGTGACAAGGCGATGCTCGAGTTCATGTACGCCACCGGGCTGCGCGTGAGCGAGGTCGCCAGGATCTCCCTGAGCGACGTCAATTTCGATGCGGGTTTCCTGCGGATTGTCGGTAAAGGCAGCAAGGAACGCATCGTGCCGGTCGGGAAACAGGCCGCAGCCTGCATTCGGCGTTACCTGCAAGAGGCGCGCCCTTCGTTTGTGCGCCGTGGGCAGCGCAGCGAGATTTTCATTTCGACGCGTGGTGGCTCGCTCAATCGCAAGACAATCTGGCATCTGGTCAAGAAATACGCGCACGCTGCAGGCATTGCCAAGCACATCACGCCGCATACGTTGCGGCACAGCTTCGCCACGCACCTACTTGAGAACGGCGGCGACCTGCGGGTCATCCAGGAAATGCTGGGCCACACCGATATTTCCACCACGCAGATCTACACCCATGTCGATCAGAGACGGCTCAAGGAGACGCACTATCGCTTCCATCCCCGTTCTGGACGCCGCGGCGTGTCGTGATTTTCGTCTCGCTTTTTGTGGAATAGTTGGTAAGCTGTCATCGTCGCAGATGGACGTTCGCGCAAGACTTGTCCGCCGTGTGGCGGACTTGCCTGTTGCGACTGATAAGGTCTCGCGCCAACTTCCTGCTGCAGAAATCTCAACGAACCATGCATTTTCATAAACTGGAAGCCGCCATCGGTTATGCATTCAAGGCTCCCGAACTTCTTCATGAAGCGTTGACCCATCCGTCGCTCGCCCACGAGAACGGCGCGAAGGGCAATGGGGACAACCAGCGGCTGGAGTTTCTCGGCGACGCCGTGCTGCAACTGGTGTTGACCGACCGCATCTACAAACTTTATCCGACGCAGCCCGAGGGCGTGCTGACGCAATTGCGCGCTCATCTCGCGAATCGCCACACGCTGTGTCGGCGGGCGCAAGCAATCGATCTCGGCAAACATTTACTGCTCGGCAAAGGCGAGGAATCCAGCGGCGGCCGCGAACGCCTATCCAATCTCGCTGACGCGTACGAATCGTTGCTTGGGGCGGTTTATCTCGATGGCGGTCTGCGCGCCGTGCGGAAGCTGATTCTCTCGCAGTTCAAAGGCGAGTTTGCAGAACTCGATTCGGAGACCCCACGCGAAAACCCGAAAGGCCGTTTGCAGGAGCTGCTTCAAGCGCGTTCCCCGGCTAATCCGGTTTATCGCGTCATCCACGAATCAGGTCCGGACCACAACAAACATTTTGAGATCGTGGTGGAGTGGCAGGGAAAAGAAATCGGGCGCGGCCAAGGTTCTAGCAAGAAACGGGCGGAGACCTCTGCTGCTGCTTCTGCGCTTGCGGCGATCGAAGGTCAATCAGCCCAGGCCGGTAATCGGTAAGAATACTGCAAGTCGCGTGCGGTTCTCAGGTGGTAATCTCCCCGGCGCATTTATCCAGCGACTGAGCGAGGTCGTTCAAGCTGAAAGGTTTTTCGAGAAACATCATCGCGCCAGCCTTGAGTAGCTCTTCCTTGGTCATTCCATGTGAGCGGTATTCGCCGGACATCAGAAGCACCCCTGTCGCCGTTTTCTCAGACAGAATCGTGGACATCGCCTGGATGCCGCTGACACGAGGCATGACCACATCCATGATGACAATATCTGGACGGAGTCGTCTCGCTTGCTCAACAGCTTCGATCCCGTCGTTCGCCTTGCCGATCACCTCATGACCGGCAAACTGCACCATGTCTCCAACCACATCGCGTACTGCCAGTTGGTCATCTACGACTAATATCCGCAGTCGTTTCGCTGCGCCCATCAACTACTTCCCTTCAGACCCCTTTAATGCTCGCCTGCGTTTCAACTGGTACTTGAGAGGGACGAGTAGTGCAAGTCTTAATTTTCGCTCCATCTCGCCCCATGTTTCACAAACTCAGCAGTCACGCCGGCAACGCCAACAGGCGGTCGTACAACTCCCGGATACGCCGTGTGATCAGCCGATAATCACCTAAGAACTCGGCAGTGGTGGCAAAACCCATGCGTTTGGCCAGGAAGAACTGCTCTCGTTCCTCGACAGGTATCCGCGACACACTGGCGTCGTCCACGCGGCGCAACACCAGCTCGATGCGCCGGAGAAATTGATAACCGTGCCGTAGCTGGTGGCCGGCTTCCTCATCGACGGCGCCGATAGCCACCAAACGATTCAGCGCCGTCAGTGTATGCTCGGTGCGCAACTGCGGCTGGTCATGGCAATTGCGCAGTTGCAGCGCCTGGACCATGAACTCCACGTCCATCAGACCGCCTGGCCCCGTCTTGAATTCCAACTCGACGTGCTTCTGATCGCCGCGTTCCGTCTCCACCCGTCGTCGCATCTGCCGAATCTCCTGCAGTTCCACGTCCGTCAGCGCGTGTTCATACACAATCTCCTGCGCCATCTGGATGAACTGCTGGCCCAATTCTGCGTCGCCTGCCACCCAGCGCGCCTTGACGAGCGCCTGTCGCTCCCAGAGATGCGCGCGTTTCAAGTAGTAGTCGCGATGCGCCGCCAGCGAACTGACCAGCGGCCCCTTCTCGCCGTCGGGCCGCAACCGAGCGTCCATGGCGAACAACCTGCCAGAACCCGTCGGCAGCGCCATGAACTCCACCACCCTCGCAGCCAATTTGTTCGCCCGCGCGTAGCCGGCGTCCTCCATACCGCCGACAAACAGCACGTCGAGATCCGCCCCATACCCAAGTTCCTGCCCGCCAAACTTGCCCGTCCCGATCACTGTGAACGGAAAATCCTGCAACTTCAGTTCGCGTCGCACCTCTTCCACCGCCAGTCGCAGACATGCCTCTGCCAAGGCTGTAATCTCCTGCTGCAACTGCTCCAGATCGACAAGCCCCATCACATCCTCAATGCCGATTCGCAGTAACTCGGCCCGTTTCCACGCTCGCGCGCGTTCCGCTGCGTCGCCGCTGCGCGCCACCGTCAGCTCGCGCCACATCCGCTCAAGATTCTTCGGTTCCGTCAATAATCCGCCCGCGCTGATCTCGTCGAACAACTCCGGTTGGTTGGCCATCACGTCTGACAAAAATGGACTGGCATCTCCAAGCCGCACAAGCATCTCGATGAGCTTGGGATGGTTCACCAAGGTCTCGTACAACAGTCCACGGGCGCCGTAGGCGTTGACAAAACGTGCAAACCGCAGCAAGGCGCCGTCCGGGTCCGCCACCGTTACCGCCGTGGCCAGCAGTTGCGGGAACAACCGTCCAAACAGGTCCTTCGTCCGTTGCGACACGTGTCCAAACCCCGGCCCATGAAGCAGACCCTCAACACTCTTCACGGCCTCGGGCACGGACGCGAACCCTGAACCGGTCAGCATGTCCGTCAGTTGCGCCGGTGTGAGCCGGTCATCTGCGGCCGCGTTCTCCGTGCCGGCCGCGGCCAATACGCGCTCGTAAATTCGTCTGACCGCAGCCGTATGGGCTTTCTGCTTTACGAAGAACTTCTCTACGGACGCGAACCCCAGACTCCGTGCCAGCCGCATCAGCGCCCGCTCTTCGTCGGGAATCATGTGCGTCTGCAATTCCATTTCCATCTGCAGCCGGTGTTCGACGTTTCGCAGGAACCGGTACGCATTTGCCAGCGTGAGCGCTTCCGCTTCCGTCAGGAGTTTATGTCGTGCCAGTAATGTCAGCGCCCGCAAGGTGTTCCGTTCCCGCAATTCAATCAGCCACGCCCCGCGTAACACCTGGAACGATTGCACAATGAACTCGATCTCGCGGATGCCGCCGATGCCGAGCTTGACGTGCCGGGTAAGCTGGCCTTCGCCGACGATCTCGTTTTCGATCCTCTGTTTCAGCACCGCCATTTGTTGAACGACATTCTCGCTCGCATACCGCGCGTACACAAATGGCTGCACCATTTTGATGAAACGCTCGCCCAACGCAGCATTGCCTGCCACCGGCCGCGCCTTGACCAGCGCCATTCGCTCCCACGTCTCGCCCCACTGCGCATAGTAATCTTCAAAGCTCTGCAAGGATCGCGCCAAGTGGCCCGTCCGTCCTTCGGGCCGCAGCCGTAGATCGATCCGGAAGATTGTCCCCTCCGCGCCAGCACCGCCTACCACCCGAATGATTTCCTCGGCAAGTTTCGTAAAGAACTCGTGGCGGCTAATCGTCGGGGGTAAGATCGCCTTCCTGTTCGTAAACGAACATCACGTCCACATCGCTGGAATAATTCAATTCCTGCCCGCCCAGCTTGCCCATGCCGATGATGGCAAACTGATTCGACTCCGCCGTGGCAGCTGTTGGTAGTTTGAACCGTGCGCGTAACCCAGCCAATGCCGTCTCTAGCACTGCTTGAAGACAAACATCCGCAAGGTTCGACAATTCCAGCGTCGTTTCCTCCACCGTGGCGCGGCCCAGCAAATCACGCGCGCCGATCCGGAGCGTTTCGCGTCGGCGGAACCGGCGAATCACGTCGTACTTCTGTTCCGGTATCCGCACCACCAGCAGCAACCGCCGGAGTTCGGCATCCAATCGCGATTTTTCGCGCGGCTTAGCCAATGTCTCCGGGGCGATCAGGAAATGGAAGTGTTCGGCATTTCGCACCAAGGTATCGGCCAGCGCCTGTGAATGCGCAAAAATCGTTACCAGCATCTCGAGCCGGTCGGGTGCGGCTTGCAAGTAGTGGTAGAACATGCTCGGATTCGGCAGCGCCGCCACCAGGCGCTCGAAACTCAACAGTGCGCGGTCGGGATCCGCTGACTGAGCGCAGGCATGGATCAGGTGGGGAAAGATTTTTGCCAGTGCCCGCCGTTGAAGGTCATCTATGAAAAGCCGACTTATGGCGATGCGTACATTGGCCGGCTCACGAAACCCGTATTCTCGCAGCAATGCCTCCACCGTCGCCGCGCGCGGCGGGCGCGGACCCAACAACGCCGTCATCCAGGCGGGCGATGAGCGCAGAGAACGTGAACGTGTTCGGTTCATCGCCCCTTCTTCTCGATGAGTTCACGGGCCGATTCCATGATCTGTTGCTCGTGCTGCGTCAGGCTCTGCAGCCCCTCCCTCGCAATCTTGTCCAGAATCGGATCCACCACATCGCGCATGTATTCATCACGCTCTGAGCGTGATTCATCGGATGAAAGATCGCGCCGACGCCGTTGGCGTCGCGATATCAACGCCGCACCTACCCGCTGCAATGCAAGTAGCCATCGCGGTGTCGTCCCGTAGCCGAGTTGCTTGATGTAAAGATAGCCGAATGCCGCCCCACCCAAATGCGCGAGATGCGCCACGTCTGTACCGGTGCCGGAAAGCAGCGGCACGACATCGAACGCGACTGCAATCAAGGCCATGTATCTGGCCTTCAACGTGACCGGTAAGATGAAGAAGACGAGCAGCGTGATGTCTCGATCGGGAAATAGCGTCGCGAAGGCAATCACACAAGCCAACACAGCAGCCGATGCGCCCAGAACTGGCACTAGCGAGTGAAAATTAAACGCCAGCCACAATCCCGCACCGGCCAATCCACCGATGAAGTACAATCTCGTGAAGTATTTCCGGCCGATGAAGTATTCCACCTCGCGACCGAAGAACCACAACACGAACATATTAATCAGGATATGCCAGATGCCGCCGTGCAGGAACATGTACGTGAACGGTTGCCAGATGAATCCCCGCCTCATCCCGTCCGCGCTCAACGCGAACAAGTCTTCGATGATTGAGGTATGAAAAAGAAATGCCCCGACGAACTGCAGGATGAACACCCCAATGTTCAGCCAGATCAGCAACTCCGTGACGGATTCGAACTGCCCCGCCCACTCCCGAAATAGATTTGCGAGTTGCCCCAGCGGCCCGTGGGCACGTCGTCGACTCCAGATATCGCGCATCGAGTCCGAAAATAGAACATTCTTGCTTCACTGACAAACGGAAACGGTCGCTATGTTGGTGGGAAACGCAAAAAGTTGAAAATGGTGAGACGGCTGGGAATCGAACCCAGGACCCACGGCTTAAAAGGCCGTTGCTCTACCAGCTGAGCTACCGTCTCACACTCGATGGATCTGCACTTTACTGATTGGCTCTCTTACCGTCAACCCCACAAAGGATGTTAGGGCAACCGGTGCTACCGCTGATGAGAGCGAAGACGCGCACAAATCGCGAGACCAGCGCCGCCAAATCACGGCGGGTTATTTCTTTGTGCTCGGGTTCTCGCCCTTGAACCCCAGCAGGTCATCCAGTTTTTCAAACGGGTTGGCGATCTTAGATGGCGCCGGCACATTGGCACGCGTAGATGCGTCAACGTATCCCTTCAACTTGTACTTCTCATGCTCGTGGTCGTGACAGTAAAGGCACAACAACTCCCAGTTGCTGCCGTCGTTCGGATTGTTCGTGTGGTTGTGGTCTTTGTGATGGATTGTCAGCTCACGAAGTCTCTTGCCTGAGAATTCACGTCCGCAACTGGCGCAGACGTGCGGGAACAACTTGAGCGCCCGCTCTCGATAACCCTTCTGTCGGATCTCCAAATCCCGGCGAAGTTCCGCCTGTATCTGGGCCTGTCGTTCAGGATTTGGTGGCGTCTGCATCGGTCGCGTGAGAATGCGATCTGACCCCGATGGCATTCTCCGGTTGTTCTAATGACTTCGCATGCGGGGCACGACAAGCGCCTTTCCGCATTTTGGGCAGTCCACGACCATGTTTGCGCCAGCAATGTCGATCACGAGCCTTTGTCCGCAACCATGGCAGTCGAAAGTGATGTCCGCGTCTGCCTTCCCCAGATCTTCTAGCGAAATCTGCTGTGTGCCCTGTTTCGGATCCAACTCGTCAACCGGAACTTGTTGAGTTGCAGGTTGCGTCAGGTCGTGCCCGCAATATTTGCAAACATAAGCCCAGCGCTTGATTGTTTTCCCGCAGAACGGACATGGTTTTGTTTCAGTTGGGGGTGCAGATGCTTGCGAAGATGTGTCAGCTTCGACAGGAGGTTCGGACTCGACGGGCACGACAAGCGCCTTTCCGCATTTCGGGCAGCTAATGATTTGTCCCGATGCTTCATCGGTCACAATGCCTTTCCCGCAAGATCCGCACGTAAAGCTAATATCCATGCCGCTCCCTCCCGTTGGCAAAAATTGTACCACGGCCCGGTGAGTTTTGCCAACCTACTATTGTAGCGGCCAGGGGTGTATTCATGCGTGGCAAACCTTGCCAGTCATAAAACTCGGGCGATGTGGTCCGACCTGTGTTCACGACACGAGCACAAACCGTCATTCGCTGATCGCGTCGTCGAGAATCAGGCGTTGACCCTGCTGATTGTGGATTTGGGCAACTTGCGGGCGGGAATCAGCAGGCGCAGAATGTGTACGCTGAGTATAACCGATCCGAGGACGACGAGCGCGAGGTGAAATGTCGAAACCGACACAATGTTCTCTATGGTTTTAACGGCCTGACTATGGGTTCCCAGTCCGTGGATTCTGAGCGCGCCGAAGGTATGGATCAGGAGCCACCCCGTGAGCCACGCTGTAATAAGAATTCCCAGCGCGTTGCCGGTCTGAGCTGCAACTTGCATCCATCGCTCAATCGAGCTTCGGTGCGTGCAAAGCCGGCATGTCTCCTGCACCGGCATCATGAGTGCCAGCAAGATGTAGTAGATGCCTCCGATTCCTGTTCCTGGTACACCCGCAATCATTTCAATGTCCTTTCTCGTAAACGCGAAGCGGCCGGCAAAGAACCAACTCTTTCCAGACCGCTTCCAAAATGAATATGCTGTTGACTGTGCGCAGAACAAAAAAGCTCGGAAGACTCGCCACGGCTTTCCAGATCTCATTCCTGCTCGCCGCTTTGACAAGCACGGGAAACGCGACAGCAGGCGCGTCGATCATGTAGGCCAACAGAAAAATCGGGCTTACGAATACAATCAAGATCGGGAGCAGCACGAGGTAGGCGATGGACGCAAAGATGGCGTCCCACATTGCAATGGCCACGGTTGACCGCAAGAACGAAATGTGCAGGACGTCGCGCCAATGAAGCTTCACGTTCTGGACGAACCCGTGCGACCACCGGCGTAGCTGCTTCTTCATGAAACCGAAATCGTGAGGTTCAACGGGATAACAGGTGGCCTCGGGGATGAATCGCACGCCATATCCGGCCTTATAGAAGCTCCACGTGAGGTCCATGTCTTCGGCCATGGTCCGGGTGGACCAACCGCCATTGGCGCGAAGCGCCTCCGTCCGGTAAATGGAGAAACAGCCGGAGGAGATCAGCGGTCGCTCGTAGTAATCCTGGATCGGTTTGTAGAAAGAGAACGCAAAAAGATATTCGATATAGCGGCCGCGTTCCCAGACGGACTTGACGTAGCGTGGGAGGACAAGACCGCATGCGGCGCTGATTCCGGGATCATCAAGTGCGGGAATAAGCTTCTGGATGGCGTCGGACGCGAGAGTGGTATCCGCGTCGATGGCCATGGTGTAGCCGGTGCGGACAGAGGATAGAGCGAAGTTTTGCGCGCCGGCCTTCGACCCGGTGTTCTTGGGCGGCCGCATCACCGTCACGCCGAGCGAGCGGGCAATATCGGCTGTGTTATCGCTGGAACAATCATCGATGACGATAATCTCATCCGGCGGCACAATCTGATCTTGAATGCTCCGAATCGTGTCCGCAATCGTGGATGCCTCGTTATACGCCGGCACCAACACCGTTAAATCGCTCTTTCCTGACATGTTACGGTTCCATTTCCCCGCAGTTCACACACTCAGCCGAGCCATTACCGCGCAAAGCTACACTTACGCCCGGATATGCGCGGATATGCTCCTGCAACAGGTTAAACCGACAAGAATACCGCCTAAAGAATTGAGGCTAACTGTCGATGTCCTTGGGGAACAACGAAATGAAAATCGCACAGTTTACCCTGTCTGTAAACAGAAATCTGTACCGTGCGTCGTAACGCCGTGAATACGCGGTGAAACCTGCGCTACCATGACACGAGCACAAACCGGCATTCGCTGATCGCGGCGTCGAGAGTTGCCACTTTTAACATCGAGTTGTCCGGCAGTCGTTGAAGATGTATGGTGGTTTGATTCCCATGCAACAGGGGAATCTGGAACGGAGGAAGAATGGCAACGAAACGCGCAACCGATATCCTGGAACACGAACACCATTACATCCAAAAAGCAGTAAGAGTCATGACCCTGCTGGCTGAGGCGTTGGAGGCGGAAAAGAACATAGAGGTGGAAATCCTTCACGGCCTGATCGAGTTCATGCGGAGCTTCGGCGACGCCTGCCATCACGGCAAGGAGGAGGACTGCTTGTTTCCATTGCTGGAGAAAAAGGGTGTGCCAAAGCATGGTTGTCCAATCGGCGCTCTACGCCATGAACATGAGACGGGTCGCGCTCTCGTAAAAGAACTCGCAGAGAATGCCGAGGCCTATGCAAGGGGCGACCGAAAGGCGAAACCCGGTCTCACAAGAAACTTGCGGGCACTGGCCGAACTATATCCCAGCCACATCTGGAAGGAAGATTATCTGTTGTTTCCGATGACCAACAAGATACTGAGTTCCAAGGACCAGCAGGTTCTGCTCAGGCAGTTCGAAAAGGCAGAACAAAAGATGGGCGAGAAGACCCACCGCCATTTCGAACGGCTGATTGGAAAGTTGGAGCAGTCGAGCGAGAGACTATGAAAAACCACAGGATTTTTTTGCTTGGTGAAACAGCACTTCAGTGGGAGGTTTGACAGTCATATGAAGACAACTCATTTTCAGTTCCTTGGTGCGATGGCATTCGGCATAGCAATGATCGTCGCGTCTCCGCTTTATGCGGCAGGCGGTCCATATCATTTCTTGAAAGAAATTCCGGTCGGCGGCGAAGGCGGATGGGATTATCTGTCGGTTGACGAAGCCGGCCGCCGTCTTTACGTCAGCCACGCCAGCAAGGTCGTTGTCATTGATCTAGACAAAGGAACGGTCTGCGGCGAGATCACCAATACCCCCGGCGTCCATGGTCTCGCCGTCGCACCCGATCTGCAACGCGGGTTCACCAGCAACGGTCGGGAAAACACGGCAAGCATTGTTGACCTGAAGACACTGGAAACGCTCTCGAAGGTGGATACCGGCCAGAACCCGGACAGCATGCTCTACGAGCCGGGACAACGGGAAGTTTATATGTTCAACGGACGCGGTCAGTCGGCAACGGTGATCGACGCGAAAGCCGGCAAGGTTGTCGCCACGATTCCGCTGGAAGGCAGACCTGAGTTTGCGGGCGCCGACACGAAAGCGGGACGCGTTTACAACAACATCGAAGACAAAAGCGAGGTCGTCGCAATCGACACCAAGGCGCATCAGGTCGTGAACCATTGGCCAATCGCGCCCGGCGCAGAAGCATCTGGCATGGCAATCGACGTGGCGCATCATCGGCTGTTTCTCGGTTGCGGCAATAAATTGATGGTGATGATGGACAGCGAGACCGGCAAGGTCGTCGCCTCTGTACCCATCGGTGATGGAGTGGACGCCAATGCATTCGATCCGGGGACGCAGTACGCCTTTGCATCCTGCCGCGACGGGACGGTGACCATAGCGCACGAGGACGCGCCGGACAAACTGACGGTCGTGCAAACACTGGCGACCGAACGCGGTTCGCGCACGATGACGCTCGACCCGAAGACGCACAGAATTTATCTGGGCGCGGCCAAGTTCGAGGTGCCGGCGGAGGTGGCGTCTGGCAGTGGTGGTCGTGCACGCCCGAAAATGGTTCCCGGCAGCTTCAAGGTTCTAGTGTACGGCATGGAGTGACCGGCGACGGGCATGAAGCAGCATTCGCTGGATGCGCTGTCAAGAGTCGAGAGTCGACCTTGCTGACACACTTCATTTCTTCAAACGGTCACTGATGAACCAGTCTTCAACTTTCTGGCGTGCCCATGGGGTTTTACGCAGAAACGTAAGACTGGACTTTACGCTCGGATTGAATTGGAAACAACGGACGGGGATGCGACGTCCCATCTCGCTCCAACCATGCCGCTGGACAAGTTGATTGAGAATGTTCTCCAGCGTGATGCCGTGCAATGGATCGCGGGAATGGGAAGAAGGCGATGTCATGTCACAATTCTAGGACTGACACTTTCACAAGTGGAACCGGCATCATTAACGGGTCACTTCGTGTCGGGATACGGACCAAGGAATCGCTCGCCATTGAAATGGATCATGTGATCCGGGTCTTCCGCAATCCAGACTTCTGTTTCCCATGAAATTTGTGTGAGGAAGCTCCGCATATCTGCGCGTGTGGTGAATGCAGTGACGAAAACCAGCCCCGCTCGGCAGCCACGGAAGAGTTCTTTGAGTTCCTTGCGACGTTTCGCATCAACCGGGCCGGCACTCGCGACGGCTTCAATTAACAACAGCCAATTCCGGCGCGTGTCGTGAATGACGACATCGGGCATCTTTGACGGTGCAGGAACGACCACGCCGAGACTTTGAAGGTAGTTTGTTTGCAAGTACCGGAACTTATCTTCAGCGTCACCGATGTAAACAATCTTGCCGCCCGAAGCAAAGCGGGGACACAACTCCTCGATCACTTTCTTGATGAGAGGATTCTGTCCGCCAGGCGAAATGCGCACGGTCTTGCCAGAAGGCAAACGCACGGGAACGCGTGAGAGCTGTCTTTTT
>CAIKBP010000171.1 GCA_903825695.1 uncultured Verrucomicrobiota bacterium | reverse complement strand
GTTGCTGTACTGCTCCTGATAGCAAGCGTTGAGGGCTTCGATTTGCTGCTCCGGCTGGAGTTTGGCCAGCAAGAGAGCATGTCCGACACCGATCTCGTCTTTGGCAAAGGCTTCGACGACTTCGGTTGCAAGCTCCGTCAACCGGAGGCGCGCAGCTTATGTGTTGATGAAAATTATGTGTAGTAAGAATTGAAGAGCCGCAGATGTGGCGTTTTGTACTGCGTAGTCACTTCACATAAATAGACCGTGTGGCGGTTGAACATGGACCCTCGATCTAGGAGGATTCCATGTTCAAAGTTTTATATCGTTGCAATCGGACCATCGAACGTCACATCAATAGCCCGCTGGCAGACTCGCGGCGGCGGTATCTGGAACATTTGGCGGCAGGCGGTGCAAGCCCGAGCATGATGAGAAATGCGGCGGCACTCATGTACCGGGCCGTGCAGCTTTTGGATTTAGAAACAGACCGACCTGTGAAACGCTCCGAGGTCGAGCGGGCAGCAAAGGAATGGGCAGGCCGAGCCTATCCTCATGCCGGCGAGAATGGCGCCAATACAGCGGAGGGAGATTTTCGCCATGCTGTCTGTGCGTGGTTGAAGCACGAGGGCAGGTTGCTGGAAGAGGCGCCCAAGCCGGTCCCACACGCACAAAAGATCGATGAATACTGCGCGGCAATGGACAAGGAGAGGGGGTTCTCACCAGCAACCATCGACACAGCCAGATGGTATGCGAATCTGTTTTTCCGTCATCTTGGCGAATGCAAGCTGAAGCAGTTGCGTCTTGTGGATGTTGAGCAGTTCCTGGAGTCGCTTGGCAAGAAAGGCTGGACGAGAAACGGCATCAGATCGGCAGCGCACTACGTTCGCAGCTTTTTTAAGTATGGCGAACGACGCGGTTGGACAAAACGGGGGTTGAGCGGGCAAATCCATGGCCCGCGTGTGTATAGACATGAGGATATTCCACTGGGGCCCGCGTGGCCTGATGTGCAGCGGCTGTTGGCGAGCACGGAAGGATCGTCAAAGAATGCAGACATCCGCGATCGCCCGATCCTGATGTTGCTGGCGATATACGGGCTACGCGTCGGAGAGGTTCGGCGGATAAAAATCGACGACATCGACTTCGCAGCGGGCACACTGACAATTCCACGCACGAAACAGAAGCGGGCGCGAATATGCCCCCTCACGGGAGAAGTGGCACAAGCAATCCAACGTTACCTTGATGACGTGCGGCCCCAGAGTCCACACCGTGAACTGTTCCTGTGGCTGGCGTTTCCGCATCGCCCGTTCGGACACGGCGGGATGTATGGGATAGTTGCATGGCGAATGAAGAAGCTTGGCATCAAAGCGGCTCACAATGGCCCGCACAGCTTGCGTCACGCCTGCGCCACTCATCTGCTGGCCCAAGGACTGACGTTGACCGAAGTCGGCAATCATCTTGGGCACAGCAGCGTGAATGCGACGCGTATCTATGCCAAAGTTGATATGCCTATGCTGCGCGAAGTAGCCAACCTGGATCTGGGAGGGCTGCTATGAACATCGGCGACGCGACGCGTGAGTACGTGAAATACAAACAGGCGCTGGGACGACGGTTCGAGACCGAGGACGTCATCCTGCGAGCCTTTACAAAAAGGGTTGGCAGACGGACTGTTGTCTCGAAGATCAC
>CAIKBP010000170.1 GCA_903825695.1 uncultured Verrucomicrobiota bacterium | reverse complement strand
GATGAGACAAGACAGATGGGGGTTGAAAAGAATACCAAAGCCCCCGAAGGCGCGACCACCGGCGCAACGGCGGGAGGGGTCATTGGTGGCGCTTTGGGTTTGCTTGGGTCAAGTCCTATTTTTGCTGGAAAAGTGGTGGAGGGAAGCGGGTTTTGGGTTGGCTGAGGTTTGCTTGGCAAAATCAGTCTTTAGTTGAAGGCGGAGTTCTGAGAGTTGCTTGAGTTCGAACTCTGAGATGACGACCCTGCGCCAAGACTGGCTGGCACGGATGAGGGCGGCGAACATCAGTTTCAGAACAGGCTTTTCGCCGAAGGCATGAGGAATGACCTTTGTGCGCCGCCTGTCTTCGCCGAATAATCTTTCAAGCAGATTGGTCGTACGCGTGGTTTTGCGTTGGGCAATCGGCAGGTGCAGATGCGCGATGCAGGCTTCAAAATCATCTTCAAAGCATGCCACAGCCCCCGGAAACTCCTTTTCATACATGCGACGGAACTCGTCGGCGGCGTTGCGAGCCGCCATCGGCGAGATCGCCTGATACGCCGCCAGCGCATGCGCTTTGACCTCGCGCCAGCGTTCGTCAGGAACCTTATTGCCAATGTTGCGGATTTTATGCGCCAGACAGCGTTGTCGCAGCGAGCGAGGGAAGACCTCTTCGATAGCGCGGCAAAGACCTGGCGCACCATCAGATGCCACCAGCACAGGATCATTCATGCCGCGCGCCTTGAGATCACGCAAGCATTCGCGTGCGCTGTCGGTGTCTTCCTTGCTGGCGGCATACAGCCCAAGCAGCAGCTTCTCGCCAGTCGAGGCGATGCCCCACGCCGCGAGAACAGGCTCGCGCCGCTGTCCGATATGCAGCCGTTCCGCCACGCCATCGACGAACAGATACAGGATGTCGGCACCCGATAAATCACGTGCTGCAAACGCCTGATAATCCTGCCAGAGTTTTTCGGCAACTTGGCTCGCGGCACTTTTCGACAGTGTGCAGCGTCCGCTCTCGTCGGTGAAAGCCGCCTCGATGTCGCGCATCGACAGACCTCGCGCATACATCTCAATTGCCACGCGCTCCAGTTCTCCGCTGCGATCCGGCAGGTTCTGCCTGACCTTGGAAACAAAGGGTTCAGGCGTTCCGGTGACTTGCGGCACGGTAAAGTCCACCACACCCTCTGCCGTTTTCATCCGCCCGACCCGTGCCCCGTTGCGATAGCCCCGCGTAGGCAGATCGGTGCGTTCATACCGACCACGCCCAAGGGCTTCATCAACCTCGGTTTCCAGTGCCTGTTCGATCATCAATCGCATTCCCGTACGCATCAGCTCACTCGCGTCAAGGCCTTCATTCATAAGCTCCGCAATCCGCTTGCGCGTCGCTTCGCTGCCAGCTACTTTCTTCATGGGTAAGTTCTCCTTTCGGTTGTGGTTCAGACCCGTCCAAGGTCCTCACCATTGAAGAACTTCCCTCCTTATTTTTCCAGCAAGTTTAAGACTTCACCCACCCGATGTCCGCATGCAGCAGCGACCCCGGCACACACGATGCCAATCTTATTACCATCAGCAACGAACACGCGCATCTTTTCGACCTCCTCAAGCTTCTGGATGACAGACTGACAAACACGCCAACGGATGCAGCGATGATCGCCAAGG
>CAIKBP010000169.1 GCA_903825695.1 uncultured Verrucomicrobiota bacterium | reverse complement strand
CGGGTCCACGCCGCTGAATGGCTCGTCCAAGAGCATCAGTTTCGGCCCTGTAACCAACGCACGCGTAATCTCCAACCGCCGGCGTTCACCGCCGCTCAATGTGTAGGCCTTGTTCTTCGCGAGCGACTTGATGTCAAGTTCCCCCAAAAGATGCTCCAAACGGGATTGGCGTTCCTCGGCGCTGAGCGGCAACGTTTCAAGAATCGCCAGAATGTTCTCCTCGACAGTCAACTTGCGGAACACGCTCGGTTCCTGCGACAGGTACCCAATACCGCGCCGCGCCCGCAGGTGCATCGGCAGGTGCGTGATGTCCTGGTTGTCGAAAAAAACACGCCCGCCGTTGGGCCGAATCAGGCCCACGGTCATGTAGAATGTCGTGGTCTTTCCCGCGCCATTCGGGCCAAGCAAGCCTACAACTTCACCCCGTCGAACATAGATATCCACATTGTCCACCACGCGTCGACCGTGATAGATTTTTACCAGTCCCTCCGTGCGCAAAAGGAGATCGTTATCGTCCGGTACTGAAGTTGTCGGTTTGATTTTCACGGTGTGCTTCTGGCGCCCAGCGGCGCATTGGTCGGCTCGTTATTGTGCGCAGACCCGTGGTCCGGCACAGTCGTCTTCTTCTCTTCGGGAGTGAGAACAAGACGCGTGTTCGATTCCACGTCCATTCTGCCTTGTCCCTTCCAGAACGTGATCTTCTCGCCGGTGACCGTGCCGTCGGGCGTTTCGACCTTTGGATTCTCAGTCAAGACGACGCGGCCGTCGCTTGCAGTGTATTCAGCACGCGCACTGGTGGCGCGGTGTTTATCTGGCGTGATGATGACCACGGAACCTGTAGCGATTATCTTTTGGACCGACGGCGTAGCGTTCGTGCTGGTGGCGATGGCGTTGGTGACCGTGGCAACCGCGTTTGTCGCCGCCCCGAAGAACACCACCATTTTGTCTGAGCGCAGCGTCATCTGGGGGTCGATGGCGAGCACGTTGCCACTGAACGTGAATACGTTCCGCGCATAGTCAGCATCCAGCCGTTCGCTTGTGATGACAGTCGGTTCCTTGGCCGCAGGCGGATTCGTAGAACCGGCGGAAGTGGCCCCCGCAGGTTGCTGTGCCGCCAACGGTCCCACGCCAAGCAGAATCGCTGCCGCAACTGCCACAGAATGTCGTTTCGCCCGGCTCAACGGGACACGGCTCGCGTTTTGTTGACTCATTGCTCTCCTTCCGGCCCACCGAGCAGCGAGATGTCGCTCGTAATGACCGTTTGCACGTTGCTCCGCACAACGAACGAACGGTTGGCGCTGTTCCAATCCGCGCCAATGCCGGTGATTACGACGTTGCCGTGCTCGATGCGAACGGGCGCGTCCGTTGTTGCCTTCTTGTTCACCTGATCCAGCCAGCAGGACGGTGAGGTTAAGACCATGTCCACCACATTGGTGGTGTAAAACTCCGCCCGACAGTTGATGATGTGCATCCAACCGTCGGCACGAAGTTGCGCACGGTCCCCAGCCAGTTTCCAGCATAAATTGCCGGCCGCGTCGTGTTCTGGAACCTCAAACTTTTCGATGTAGCCTGCTGCGCTGTCGTCGGCAGGCGGACTGTTGCTTCGAGCTGGACTCTCAGCATACGCATAAACCCGTCCAACAAAGAGCATCAGTCCCATAATCAGCAAGAGCAAGTACTTTGCAATCACCTTGTCCCAATCGCCACGCGCTTTCAGAATCATTTCAACAACCTCGCGCACCGCTCCGTTACCGCCCGCACGGCGGGTAATGTAGTGCGCCGCGGCCTTGACTTCGGGCATCGCATTCGACACGGCCGCCGCGAAGCCAACGCGCCGCAGAACGGGTAGATCGACCAGTTCATCGCCGATGAAGGCGATCTCTTCCTCGCTAAACCCATGTCTGCGTTTCACGCGTTCGACCAGTTGCGCTTTGTTAACGGGCGACTGGAACACCAGTCGGACACCAAGGTCTTTGGCGCGGCGGGAAGTCGCCGTGGATCGGCGACCGGAAATAAACCCGATCACAAGCCCGGCGCGCTGGGCCATTGAGATGCCGTGGCCGTCCCGCACGTCAAACGTCTTGAACTCGGTGCCGTCGTCCCCAAAATGCAGTTTCCCATCCGTCAGAACGCCATCAACATCCATCAATAGACACCGTATCTTGCTCAGCCGAGCGCGCAAGGTGCGCGGACCCGGCTGGGAAGCTCGACGGCGAAAGCGAAGCGAGCGCCATTCAGGGTTCATTCGGCGGCAGTGTAGCAGAACTGGCGTCACTAGCAAGCTCGTCTCCGTGTTTTTTGCCGGGTCTGACGCCGCAAGCGGCGTATTGACGGTGGGTGCGGCGGTCTTGTATCGTGCAATAGAAGAAGGCGAGAGGATGAGTAAACGCATTTTGTTTCTCTTTTTGACGGAGCATTCGGGGCACCACTCAGCCGCGAAGGCTTTGGAGTACGCGGTGCAGCAGCGTGACGGCGACATCGAGTCGATGTTGCTGGACTCGTTCAGCCACGCCAATCCGGTGCTGTCGAGGATGACGTTTCACACCTACCTCGCGATGTTGAAGACCGCGCCGGAGATTTGGGAGTTCATGTACGACAATCCCGAGTTCAAGCAGCGCACCACCAGGATTCGCGAACTGCTCAACCGTGGCAATTCCAAGAAGCTCCAACAGGTGCTGGCGGACTTCGCGCCTGATGCCATTGTCTGCACGCAAGCCTTCTCCTGCGGGGTCGTCGCCTCCTGGAAACGAGCCACGGGCAATCACGGGTTGATGTTGGTTGGTGTGCTTACCGACTTTGTGGCGCACCGGTATTGGGCGGACGACGAAGTGGACCTGTACATCGCACCGAACGACGAAACGAAGGACAGCTTGTTGCGACAGGGCGTGTTGGCAGAGCGCATCCGCGTAACCGGCATTCCCATCGCGGCGCAATTCGCCCAACAAGGAAACAGGGATGTCGCGCTGGAGAATTTTAAACTGAAACCCGACCTGCCGAAGATTGTGGTCATGGGAGGCAGTCTCGGGCTTGGCCCGATCAAATCCATCATCCGCAAGCTGGACACGTTGCCACAACCGTTTGACATCATTGTGGTCACCGGCAAGAACAAACGTCTTCGCCATGATCTACAGCGGCGGCGGCGACCGCGCCGGCACATGACAAGAGTGCTCGGGTTCGTCGAGAACATGAACGCGTTGATGGAGGTAGCAGAGGTGCTGATCACCAAGCCTGGCGGCATCACCACCGCGGAAGCGCTAAGCAAACACGCGCCGATGATCATCATCAACCCAATCCCCGGTCAGGAAGAAAAGAACGCGCAGTTCCTACTGGCACACCACGCCGCCGTCCAGGCGACCAAGGCCGCCGATGTTGCGCGGCATGTGGATGAATTTCTGCGTAACCCTGAGAAACTGCGGTTGCTGCGCGACGGAGCGCGGGTGTTGGCGCGATCGCAGTCGGCGATGGAGGCCGCAGACGCAATCCTCGAAGTGCTTGCAGCAAAACACAGGACGCCAGGGTGAAGTATCTGCAACTCAAGGTGGCGAAGTTTCTGGGACGTGTGTTTCCCCGACGGGTCGGCTATGGCCTCGCCCGGCGCATCGCCGACCTTTATGTGTTGTTCGACCGGCGCGGGCGAGAATGCGTCATCGCCAACCTGCAGCAAATCCATGAACATGCCGGCGTGACGCTCTCGCTGCGGGCGCTGCACTCGTTGGCGCGTGAGAATTTCCTGAACTTCGCCAAGTACATGGTGGATTTTTTCCATTTTATGGACATGGACCCGGCGCGTTTTAACCGGCTGATCGAGACGACGGAATTATGGAGCACGCTCGACGCACTGCGCGCGCGGGGCAAGGGAGTGATCATCTTGTCGGCGCACCTTGGCAACTGGGAGTTGGGCGTGGCCTGCGTCGCGGCGCGCGGATATCCGGTGCACGCGGTCGCGTTACAGCATCCCGACCCCAAAGTGAATAACCTTTACTGGCGTCAGCGCGCTGCCCGCGGACTGCACGGCATTCCAATGGGGCGGGCCGCGCGTGAATGTCTGACTGCTCTGCGCCGCAACGAGATCATAGCCCTGGTCGGAGACCGCGATTTCAGCGCTTCGACCACCGTGTTCGATTTCTTCGGCAAACCGGCGCGGCTGCCAGCCGGTCCGGCCAAGCTGGCGTTGGCGACGGGTGCGCCGATCCTGCCGACGTTCATGGTACGCATCGCGGGGGATCGATTCCGATTCGTTGTCGACGACCCGATCTTTGTGGATCCGGCACAGGACACTGTGGAAACAGTAATGCGCCGCATAGTGCGCGCCCTAGAACGGGTAATCTTGCAACACAGCGAACAATGGTTTCTATTCCACAACCCGTGGGACATCGAACAAGACCTGGCTCTGGCCATGGCCACGGCATTCGGCGCACCCATGACCAACAACACACGGAGAAGTCCGCCTTCAGCCGCACCGGCTACAGCGGAAACACCCCATGACTGAGCGGACAATCGCCATCATTCCTGCGTACAACGAAGCGGCGCCTGTGGCTGCCGTCGTGGTGAAAGCGCGGCCACTGGTCTATGAGGTGGCGGTGGTTGACGACGGCTCCACCGACGACACTGCGGCAGTCGCGCGCGCCGCTGGCGCGACGGTGTTGCGTCACACGCAAAACCGGGGCAAGGGTGCGGCAATTGCGACGGGGCTGGAGTTCTTTGGGAAATCAGACGCTGAGTTCGCCGTGTTCCTCGATGCCGATGGCCAGCACGACGCCGCGGAGATTCCACATTTCGTTACGACAGCGCAGGCGACAGGAGCCAGCATCGTGATTGGCACACGCATGCGCGACGCCGTCGGCATGCCGCTCGTGCGGCACTTAACCAATCTGTTCACCTCGTGGCTGGCTGGGCGACTCGCACGACAGCCGATTCCCGACAGCCAATGCGGCTTCAGATTGTTGCGGCGTGCAGTGCTTGCCGACATGCGGCTTACCACGAAGGGATTCGAAACTGAGACGGAAATGCTGATTCAGGCCGGTCGTGCGGGCCACAAGCTCGTGAGTGTCCCGATCCGGACCATCTACCGAGAAGGGCGCCACAGCCGTATTCGTCCGTGGCACGATGGAGTGAGGTTTTTCAAGCTGGTTGCGCGATACTGGTGATCACCGACGAGTTTGACAGTCGGCCGTCCAACTCCCTTGCGCTTATCCCGATAACACACAAACCATGAGCTGGCGTTTTACTTTTTCCTTCTCAGTTTTTTCCGCCACCTTAGTACCTGACAAATGGGGCTGGCCATGGTACACGTAACAACATTGCATGGAGCTAGCGCGTAACTTCATTGACCTGTTTCTGCATCTGGACAAATACTTGAACGGGGCTATTCAAGACTATGGTGTCTGGACGTATGCGATTCTATTCCTGATTATCTTTTGCGAAACGGGATTGGTGGTGACGCCGATTTTGCCGGGCGATTCCCTGTTGTTTACAGCCGGTGCGCTGGCGGCGACGGCTGGCGGCCCGCTTCATGCGGGCTGGCTATTCATTCTATTGAGTGCCGCCGCCGTGGCAGGCGACACAGTGAATTATTGGATCGGACATCTGTTTGGCGACGAATTGGCGAGGAAATACCCCCAGATCCTGAAAAAGGAGCACCTCGACAAAACGCACGCTTTTTATGAGAGGTATGGCGGCGAGACGATAATTATCGCGCGGTTCGTGCCGATCGTGAGGACGTTTGCACCATTCGTGGCCGGGTTGGGACGAATGACCTACCTGAGGTTCATCACCTACAATGTCATCGGCGGGGTGCTATGGATTGCCCTGTTCATCTTCGGCGGATACTTCTTCGGCAACATGCCCATGGTACGAAACAACTTCGGGTTAGTGATTCTGGCAATCATCATCCTCTCGATTCTGCCCGGCGTGATTGAATACTTGCGTCAACGGAAGAAAGTGTGATTAACTGCGTTGTTGCGCGTGACCGGGATGCAGCGCAGGGCCGACGTGCATCTGAGTTTGTGATTTGCCCGGCGCGTCCGAAGCGTATCAGGGAGGTTGCGGGGCGGAAATAAGTGCAGATTGATTGATGGTCGGTTCGGGACGTAGCGCAGTTTGGCTAGCGCGCTTGGTTCGGGACCAAGAGGTCGTGGGTTCAAATCCCACCGTCCCGACCATCTCACACGAGATGGTTTGGAGGAAGCCGTTAGTCGTCCAACGGCAATCCCACCGTCCCGACCATTTTCAGGCAAAACCTCGGCATTTCCAGAAATGGCGCCAGATCGTTGCTCAGTGCAACCACACGGGCTTGTTCCGATACCTGACGCCTGTGGTTTCGAATTCCCTGATCAACCTTGCGACCCAGGCAATGAATGCGTCCAACCGGCGGGCTAGCTGCTTCGGGTCTGCCCCTTCCCCATCACTTGAACAGGCCACGATCGTTTCGAACCGGCGGGTGAGTTCTTCCTCCGTCTTCGGTTGCTCCTCGACATGGTCGGCGCCGAGCGACACCCGAGGCGCGGCTTTCGGGACAGCGATGGCGCGTACGCGCCGCCTCAGTTCCGCTTCCCAGCGTTCCAGCGAAACGATGCGTGCTTCCACAGTTGTGTTAATCGGCTTGATCTTCCTAAGGACATCCTTGTCCGCGGAAGTCAGTTGACCGTACCTAACAAAGACATCAGCGATATCGTTGCAGAGCGCCTCGACTGACGACAGGTGCTCAAAGGACAACGGCAACGCCGCGACGGCTGCTGCAACAGCTGGTTTGTTCGAGTGCGCATCTGCTATCAGGGCGGCAGCAGCGGGTTTGATGATCATTGTGGTAGCATGGTGTGCGCCGACGTGTATGGTGCGCACTTGTGCGTGCTCGGCTTGGAGTTCGTCTTCCACCTGAGCAGCGGCCATCACCAACAAATTCACGGTGTGCGTTTCCGGATCGACCGTCATGCGGATCGAGCGCACCCTGAACAATTCCTGCAGCCCCTCGGTGCTGTGAGCATTGTCGAAGTCGATCAATTGGCGCGACGTCAACGCGTCCAACGCGGTCAAAACTTCTGGAGTGGCGGGAGCAAGTTTGAGCGCAAAATTCCGCTGGATAGCTTCGGCAAGAGCGTCGAAGTGAGGATGCTTTCCCGATTTGCCGCCGCCAAACAATCCGCCCAGTGCCGCCATACCGTTCCTCCGCGTTTTCCGTATAACCATACTCGCGACGGGACGCAAGCTCAATTCGGCGTGCCAGGACATGGTTGTGCATGGGCACAAAGGCGTGGTTGCTTGACCTCGCTGAATTTTCTCGGTAGTCTGCATGGCGTGACATCATGCGGAAACAAGCGCACGTTTACTACTCGGGCAGAGTGCAGGGGATTGGGTTCCGTTACACGGCGCGTGAGGTGGCGTGCGGTTACGAGGTTACAGGATTTGTACAGAACCTGCCTGATGGCCGTGTGGAGATGATAGTGGAAGG
>CAIKBP010000168.1 GCA_903825695.1 uncultured Verrucomicrobiota bacterium | reverse complement strand
AGATGCTCGCGGACGTTCGGCGCGCACAATAGAAAGAAATGATGGACCGGTTTGTTGTCGAGTGCGCCGAAAGCCACGCCGCGACGATGCCGTCCGTAAGCCAGCACCGGCCGTCCAACCAACCCGACCAACGCGTTGCGGGAGTGCGGCACAGCGACACCTTCGTTGACGCAGGTGGAGCACAAATCTTCGCGCTCTTTCAGCGCCTTGAACAGAACTTCTGTGCCTCGTTCATCCGTCGGATCGATCACGAGCAGCACCAGCTCACGCAGGATGCCATCACGGTCATTGGCGTGCAGGTTCAATCTGATGCGATCGGCACAAATCGCTTGTGCAACCGTAGGCGGTCCAAGCGAACTGGGTGTTCTCTTGGATGTCATGGGGTGTTCTTTAATTTCGCCCTTGTCTCTCATGCTGCAAATACTAGAACGGCCTCAGCCATTCCGCAAGAAACGAAACCAGCACCTTCCAAATGTGAAAACGACCTCATGGTCTCCGGAACGACATAGACCTGATGCCAGCCTGCCTGAAACGCGCTCAGAAACGCCGCTCGTAGCTGCGAATGACTCCGATCACGCGTCCGATGATGCGAGTTTCCCCCTCCACCGCAATCAATTCGTAGCGCGGGTTGGCAGGTTGCAGCCAAAGCTTCGAGCCGCGTCGGAGCAGTTTTTTCACGGTCGCTTCGCCATGCAGGCGCGCTACGACGATTTGTCCCGGCTCTGCCTGCTCTTGCGCCTTCACTACTACAAGGTCACCCTCCAGAATACCCGCCTCAATCATCGAGTCACCATGCACCTTCAACGCAAACACCCGTTCGCCGCTGAAATCACGCGACAAGTCCAACGCACCCTCGAAATTCTCCTCTGCCAGCAAAGGCATGCCCGCCGGCACACGCCCGAGAATCGGCAACCCATGGAATGTATCCAGCGGCAACAACCCGCGCGACTTGCCATGCAAGGCGCGCAAGTGTCCCTTTTGTTCCAGCGCCCGCACATGATCGCGCACCGTTCCTGTTGAACGGAAACCGAATGCCCGGCCTATCTCGCGGAAGGTTGGGGGATGTCCCTTGCCGCGGATGTAATCGCGAATAAAGTTCAGTAGCTTCTGTTGTCGTTCGGTCAGCGGTTGTTTCACGTAGAAATAAGTACCACACGCATGAGTGGTAGACAAGTAAAAACAGCCTGCGGCGCCATAGGCGCACGTCGGTTTGGAAATGATTTCTTGTACATGCGCGACCTCAAATGGTCTCCCGACAAGCGCGCGATGACGACTTGCGCCGCTTTCTTGCCGAACGCTTGTGATTCGGGCTATACTGCCGGCGCGAAATTATGCCGAATGCACCGACAGTGTCCCCGGAGAACCTCGAAGGCGTCGTCGAACAAATCGTATACGTCAACGAGGAGAACCATTACACAGTTGCGCGCCTCGTTCCGGAGGGGCGCGGACGAGTCGAACCTATTACGATCGTCGGCAATCTCGCTTCGCTCAACACCGGCGAAACCGTCCGCGCACAGGGCCGTTGGGTAAACCACAAACAGTTTGGCCGGCAGTTCGTGGTCGAGAAGTTTGAGTCGGTTCTGCCGCGCACCGTAGTTGGCATCAAGAAATATCTAGGCAGCGGCTTGGTTAAAGGCATCGGCGGGACGTTTGCCGACCGCATCGTGGGCAAATTCGGAGAACAGACTCTGGAGATTATCGATCAGTTCTCGGCTCGGTTGCGCGAAGTGGACGGCATCGGTCCCGAGCGCGCCCGTCGCATCAAGGAAGCTTGGGCGGCTCAGAAAAGCATCCGTGACATCATGATCTTCCTGCAGGGGCATGGCATCGGCAGTGCCCATGCTGCGAAAATTTACAAACAGTACGGCGAACAGGCCATCCCTCGGGTGCGGGAGAACCCATACCGGCTCGCCAAGGACATACACGGCATCGGCTTCAAAACGGCCGACGGCATTGCAGCAAACCTGGGCGTTGCCAGGGACTCGATCCACCGGCTTAAGGCCGGAGTGGTCCACACGCTGGAAGAGGCCGCGGACGACGGTCATGTTTGTTTGCCGCGCGAAACGTTGGCGAAAGGAGCGGCGGAGTTGCTCGGAACCGAACTCGCGCCGGTTGAGAACGCGATCGACCTGCTTGCCATCGCTGGTGACGTCGTCATCGAGAACGACTTTGTCTATCTTGCGGGGTTGTGCCACGCCGAGCGTGGTGTGGCGACGAAAGTGCGGGATCTGATGGCCGCCCGGTTGGAACTGCCGCCGCTTGACATCGACAAGGCGTTGGCTTGGGTGGAGCAGAAGAACGGTCTCACGCTCGCTGCAGCCCAACAGGCTGCCATTCGGACGACACTCACATCGAAGATATGCGTCATTACTGGCGGGCCCGGTGTTGGCAAAACGACCATCGTTGACAGCATTGTGAAGATATTGCGGGCCAAGAATCGTCAGGTGTTGCTGGCCGCGCCGACGGGCCGCGCCGCAAAACGGATGAGCGAGGCAACAGGCGCACCGGCCCAGACGATCCACCGGCTGCTGAAGTACGACCCGCGCGAAGGCGGATTCACGCACAACGAGCGCCGCCCGCTCAAGGGTGACATGATTATTATCGACGAGGCTTCGATGCTCGACATACTTCTCGCTTACCACCTGTTGAAAGCGATCCCACTCGACGCGTCGGTGGTATTCGTGGGCGATGTGGATCAGTTGCCATCGGTCGGTCCCGGCAACTTTTTGCGCGACCTGATTGATTCCGGAATAGCGCCCGTGGTGCGGCTGACCGAGATCTTCCGGCAGGCGAAGAACAGTTTTATCATTACCAACGCACATCGTGTAAACGAAGGACAGATGCCTGTGCTTGAAACGCCAGCGCAACAGAGCGATTTCTTCTTCATTCACGAAGATGATCCGGAACGGGTACTGGCGAAGATCAAAAAGCTGTGTGCTGAGCGTGTGCCAGCGAGGTTCGGGTTCGATCCAATGCGCGACGTGCAGGTGTTGACGCCGATGCACAAGGGCGTCTGCGGTTCCGAGAACCTGAACCGCGAACTGCAGGCGACATTGAATCCACGTGGGCCGGCCATCCAACGGTTCGGACGCACTTACCGTGTCAACGACCGCGTAATGCAAGTCCGCAATGACTACGACAAGGACGTGTTCAACGGAGACCTCGGCCGGGTGGTACGAATAGATCTCGTCGACCAGCAGCTCATCGTAAGGATTGACGAGCCTGGCTCAAAGGATTCGGGCCGTGATGTGGCCTACGAATTTGATGACCTTGACGAGTTGTTGCCCGCATACGCCATCAGTGTCCACAAATCGCAGGGTAACGAGTATCCGTGCGTGATTGTGCCAATGTTGACACAGCATTACATTCTGCTTCAGCGGAACCTTTTGTACACGGCCATTACGCGTGGCAAAAAGTTGGTCATCCTTGTCGGCTCGAAGAAAGCGCTGGCCATCGCGGTGAGGAACAACAAGACGGCGGCCCGGTTCACGCGGCTGCGGGAGCGACTGCAATAGCGGGTGGCGCCGGCATGGCCACTGTTTGTCACTTGCGTAACGACGACCAGTCCACTAAAATGCATCTGTCCACCAAGCTCGCACAAAGATGATGTCACCCATGAAGAATGTTTTGAATCAGTTGATACAATTGCAGGAGTTGAATTTTGCACTAGCCGAACAGAAAGCGTCCAGCCCCACCGCCCGCCTGGAACAGTTGGAGGAGGCCATCGTCCAGCTTGCGCAGAAACTGCCTGAAGGAACTGCCGACCGCTATCAGCGGTTGCAGAAACGTTTCCCGCTTGCCGTCGTCCCTGTCATGCGCAACACCTGTTCTGGTTGCGGCCTCGTGGTGCCGCTCGCGTT
Source organism: uncultured Verrucomicrobiota bacterium (assembly GCA_903825695.1). Classification (GTDB taxonomy): domain Bacteria; phylum Verrucomicrobiota; class Verrucomicrobiia; order Palsa-1439; family Palsa-1439; genus CAIKBP01. The sequence goes on along the minus strand of CAIKBP010000168.1, from coordinate 1,749 downwards.
GATAAACGACACCAAGGCCGGCAAGGTAATCCAGTCGTGTCCGCATTGCGGTCGGTTTCTGTATTACCCGGAATCCATGCCGCGCCGCCTGCAAAGGCCGACTAATGGGAAAGGCCCGCCGGAAGTCGCGGGTATAGCGCGGTTCTCGGCGATCGAACTGATGGCGCCGAAACTTGTGGCAAAGACGCGCGATGAAGCAATTGCCGAACTGGCTGGACTGTTGGCCGCGGAGAAGTTCATTGAGGAACCGGTTTCCTTTGTCGAGTTGGCGTTGCGTCGCGAAGCGATGATCAGCACTGGAGTGGAACACGGTCTTGCATTTCCACACGTGCGCAACATCGAGGGCGGTAGCCTGACGTTTGCGCTTGGTCTGAAAAAGAGCGGCCTCGATTTTGGCGCCGACGACGGGCACCTGACCAAGATTATATTTCTAATTGCAATCCCGACGGCCTCCAGTGCGTTTTATCTGCGCATATTGACCGGATTGGTGCACGCGTTCAGCACTGCCGATGCCCGCAACGCGTTGCTCGACTGCGACACACTTGAGTTAATGTGGAAAAACCTCAACAAACTGACTCGCGGCACCATCCCGTGACAGGTGAGTCAAAAGGAATTGTCATGACGTGTCTTGAAATAATGAATGGGCCGCTTGCTCGGCGCCGCGATTTGTTGATTATCTTATTGCTGATCGGCGGTCTCGTAGCGTGGGCACCTGGGGTGCAGGCAGGCAGCCACCCGGGGTTTAACAAAAAGGGCAACCTGCTCATCGTTGACCAGTACAATAACCGGATCATCGAACTCGACACGAACACGCCGCAGACCATTGTTTGGGAATGTGAAGCGAGCGTGGGAAAGCATTCGGTGACGAATGCGATCATCGGTCCGCGCGACGCGGAACGCGCGAAGAGTCTGACGTTGATCACAGATTCGCTTAATAATCGCGTGATTGAAGTCAACCGCAAGGGCAAGCTTGTCTGGCAGTACGGCCAAATAGGCCTCACCGGTGCTGGCACCAACGAGTTGAACAACCCAGTCGCGGCGATGATGTTGCCCCATAAAAAGGTGCTGATCACTGATCAGGGGAATAATCGAGTCATCGTCGTGTCCCGCAAAGGCGAAATCACCTGGCAATGCACCTCGGTCCTCAGCGGCACCGACACCAACCAACTCAACAGTCCGTCCTCCGCCCAATACTTGGGTGGCGGTCATTATCTGATTGCCGATACCGGCAACAACCGGGTAATTGAGGTCAATAAGAAGTGCGAGATTCTCTGGCAGTATGGCGACCCAGCCGACACCGATATTCTCAACGGCCCGACATACGCCTGCCACCTGCCGCACGGCGGCAATACGCTGATTACCGATTCGCTGAATAACCGCGTGATCGAAGTTGATAAGAACAGCAATACCGTTTTCACGTTTGTCACCACCACCCGTCCCGGTAGCGTAGTGCAGCCGCATCCTAACCACGCCGTGCGCATGAAGAAAGGCAACACGCTGATCAGTGACCAGTTCAACCAGCAAGTGATCGAGGTCAATACCAACGGTACTGTCGTTTTCTTCCACGGCGAGATTGGCGTCAGCGGGAGCGACACCAACCACTTAAACGCGCCTTGCGACGCGAAAGTGGTGGGCGATTACACCGGCCTCACCTCACCGAAGAGTGGCGGTGGTGGCGGTTTCAACTACGGCAGTGTTATGGGCTTCTGACGCGGCGCCGCGATGGAAACCGCTGATTTCGCAATCCGT
>CAIKBP010000167.1 GCA_903825695.1 uncultured Verrucomicrobiota bacterium | reverse complement strand
CTTGAATCAATTCGGCGGGGACGCCCGCGGTCATCCGCATGCCGAAGGCAGCGCGCTCCGCGGCGCGCAACTCGGGCGTAACCACTTCTTCATAGGCCAATGCTTCCCCGCCCTTGCGTATCGCGGCGATGTAGCGGCCGGTGTCGGCCGCATTCTGCCACCGGCGCGTGCCGACGGTGGAACAGGCACTCGGACCCAGACCGATGTAATCCTCGACCTGCCAATAGGCGATGTTGTGGGCGCACTCGTGGCCGGGCTTTGCGAAGTTGCTCACCTCGTATTGGTGATATCCAGTCGCTTCAAGTGTCTCGATGGCCATCTTGTACATCTCCACGTTCAATTCGTCGTTGGGGACGAAACAACCGTTTTGGAACCGTCGCCAAAGCTCCGTGTCATCCTCAAGCGTGAGGCAATACGTCGAAATATGCTCCGGTCGGAGCATGATACTTCGTTGAAGCGTGTCGGCAAATTGCGCGACGGTTTGCCCCGGCAAACCGAACATTAAATCGAGGTTGATGTTTTCGAAGCCGGATTCTCGCAGCAGCTCGTAGGTCGCGATGGCGGCATCCGCCGAATGAATGCGGCCAATCGTTTTCAGAAGTGCATCGTCAAATGATTGTATACCAAGTGAAATTCGGTTTACGCCAAACTCACGAAATAGTTTTGCCTTCTCCATCGAAACAGTGGACGGATTGCACTCGATTGTCCATTCGGGCAGCGCACTCTGCGAACGCGTTCTACCAATGGCTCCGAGGAGGCAGCGCATCAGTGGCACGGGCAAAACGCTGGGCGTGCCGCCACCAACGAAGATCGTGGTCGGCGCCAACTGGGCCGTGAACCGATCCAGTTCCGCCAGCGCGGCGTCCACATATTCAGCCATCCGTCCTTCGGTGTCTGGCCGAGAGTAAAACGCGCAATACGCGCACTTCGCCATGCAGAACGGGACATGGACATAGAGATGCTCGACTTTGCTGGCTGTGGTCCACATACTTTGGCGTTTACGATAATCGAGTTTCACATGTCAGACAAACCACAAATCATACTGGCCAGCGGGTCACCCCGGCGCGAGCAGTTGCTCCGCGAAATGGGACTGCGCTTCATCGTCGTGCGGCCTGACAACGTCGAGGAAGCGTTGACTGGCGCGGCTCCGGAAGTGTTGGCGTCGCAAAATGCTCAGCGCAAGGCGCGCGCTGTGGCGAAGCAGCATCCGACGGCATTGGTAATCGGCGCCGACACCGTAGTTGCGCTTGGCGGCAAGCTGTTCGGAAAACCCCGCGACAAAACCGACGCGGTGGCCATGCTCACAGAGCTGGCGGGACGGCAACATGATGTGTTCACCGGAGTGTGTGTGACGCACCGCGTCCGAAACGTCGAGGCAACATTCTGCGATTGCACGAAGGTGTGGATGAAGCCGTTAACGCGCGATGAGATTTGCGCGTATTACGGCAAAATCGATCCGCTGGACAAAGCAGGCGCATACGCGGCACAGGAGCACGGCGACACGATCATTGAACGCATCGACGGCAGTTTCAGCAACGTGATGGGTTTGCCCGTCGAACGGCTGCGAGTTGTACTGGAGAAATTGTTGTAGCGGGGATGGTTTGTCATAACCGCAAGTTGATGCGCGTGCAGGATTTGGTATGCTTCTCGAGGAAAATGACACGAGAGAGAATTAATTTTGAGGTGGCGCTGCTGACATCAGTGCTATTGCATGTGACTGCAGTGGCAGGGTTCCAGCACCGGGAAGCGCTGATTCGCGCGATGGAAAAGGTGCCATTGACGCGGCTGATCAACGCATGGGAAGCGCGCCACGCAGAGGCGAGGGTGCTGAACGTGCTAGAGCAACCGGAGATGCAAACGCTGACATTTGTCGAGGCGCCCCGGACCTTTATGGAGACAACCCCGGACCAAGTTGTGGGTGGGGAACCGACAGACGCCAAGTATTACTCCGATAAATCAACCGTTGCAGCGAACCGCGAGAACCCGACCGGCGCAACCGGCAGCACGCCGTACCTGAGCGGCAGCGAGACGCGCATGGCAAGCGCGGCTGATGTGACGCCGTCCACAGGAGCCGGCGGTCTGACGGTGCCGTTGCTTTCACCGGCCAGTGCAGCACCAGCTACGCCTCCTCAGGAGTTATCGCCGCAGAGGCCACCGTCAACGATACAAAGCGCCGAAGCGCCGTCTGCATCAATGGCCGATGTCGGACTGAATGTGACCGATAGGAAACAACAGGCGATGCAGGTGCTTCCGGCGGATGCCACGCCGTCTGAATCGTCGCAATTTCCCGCACAGTCAACGCCTCCCGCAGTTGCCGCCCCAACCATGCGGTCAACTCCATCGGCAGTGCGGCCTCCGGGAGCGCCGGGCACGCCACCGGGCCGCGAGATTGCCACAATGAAATCGCACCTGACCGCATCGGGCGTGGCGCGTATCGGCGTGGATGCGTTCAACGTGGCGGCCAGTCCATTTGGCGAATACGATCAGAAGATGGTCAGGGCCGTACAAAGCCGCTGGTATGCTCTGATCGAGGAGTACGCGCTATACGAGCGGTCGGGCACGGTGACGATCACATTTGAGGTGCACGAGGACGGCACGGTGCACAACCTACAACGGATGGAGAACTTGGTCGGCGATTTGCTGGCTTCCTTTTGCGAGAAGGCTATTTTAGACTCAACGCCGTTCGAGCCGCTCCCCGACCGGTTAAGGTTGTTGCTCGGAAACCAGCCACGGGAGGCAAGTTTCACGTTTTATTATTAAACGAATACAAGGAGATCGAAATGCCACAATGGTTTATTGAGAGCTGGATTGTAATGACACCGCTGTTGGTGTGTTCGGTGGTGGGGTTGGCGGTTGTACTGGAACGGGTCTGGGCCTTGCGGCGGCGGCGGATCATCTCGCCAGTGCTGGCTGCAGCTATCCAGCAACGGCACAATACCCCGGATAAAATCGAGCAGGTTCGTGCACTGAGTGAAAAAGATAAATCGATCCTCGGCGAACTTGCACAAGCGGTGTTCGCCCACGCGGCATTGCCCAAGGATGAGAATATGGAAGCGTTGCAGGCGTCCGCGCGGCAAATTACCGGACGACTGGAGCGCGGGCTTACGACACTGGCATTGATTGTCGAGTTGGGCCCGCTGCTAGGGTTGTTGGGTACCGTCATCGGCATGGTGAAATTGTTTACTGATGTCGCACAACATGGTCTGGGTGAGCCGGCCCAGATTTCGTCCGGCATTTACCAAGCTTTGACCGCGACGATGGTCGGCCTCGGAATTGCCGTGCCAGCGCTGGTCGCGGTGATGTACTTGAGGCGGCGGGTCGAGTTGCTCGTGTTGGAGTTGGAACATCACACGGGCGAATTGCTGACGCGCCTGTATCGGAGTCAATAGGCGCCATGCGCATCTTTGAGCAATCCGTATCGCGCCGCGTCCCCGCTATCCGCGTGATCAATCTCGTGGACATTCTGTTCATCCTGCTGATTTTTTTTATTGCGACAACGACGTTCCGTCGCGACCCTGTGGCTGCGGTCAGACTCGCATTGCCCGAGGCGAAGACCGCAGAGGAATTGGGTAAGACCAAGGTTGATCATCTGCTGGTAACGGTCGCTCCAGACGAAAAAATCTACCTCGATAAACGGCAGATTAACGTGACGGCACTGGAAGCCGCTCTGCGCCAAGCGAAGAAACAGAATCCTAACGTGCAGGTGCAGTTCTCTGCCGACAAAAAGGTCAGTTATGGCATGGTGGTGGCGATCATGGACGCAGCACGCGCAGCGGGCATCCAGAACATCACCGCGTTCACAAAGAAATCGGTAAAATAAATCCCCCACCCACCCCCTATCCCGCTTACGGGAAGAGGGACTGGATGAGGGAAAAGAACATCGGCTGCGCCCTTTATATCGGCACAGCAAAACTTCATACCAACGGCTGTTCTTTAGCCGAGAATAGCCACTTTGGCTTGCTTGGCGACGCGGAATTTTACCACGCGCTTCGCGGGAATCTGTATCGTCGCGCCCGTCGCGGGGTTGCGGCCCATGCGCGCTGCGCGATTGACGAGCACGATCTTGCCGAGGCCGGGGATCGTGAACGCGTTCTTCGCTTCCTTGTACGCCAAATTGACGAGTTCCTCGACGAATTGGTTGGCCGCTTTCTTCGAGAGCCCGGTCTTGGCTGCCAAGTGACTGATGGTGGCTGATTTGGTCATCTTTGCCATAAAACTTTTCCTCCTCCTTGGGTTAAGGTTCGACATACACTTAGCAAAACACCCACACGCTTGCAAGCATTGATTTTACTGACTTATTTTCACCCAACCTGCGTCCTGAGCCTGGTAATCCGCACTGTGCTCTTCGTTTTGCCAAGAAAAACGTTGCCAGCCAAGCATTTCGCTAGAGCTACGAATCGGTGATTGGAAGAAGGCTTCAGGCGGCCTGATCGAAGCTTGACGGGGTCTCGCTACACGTGATAAGGTGTGTTCATCTCTTGGATGGCATGCTGCGTGGCCAATCTTTGACTTCGAGATTCGACACCGGGAAGTGTCGTTCGTCTTTCTGAGGTGGCAAGAATTGGACGATCAACGGGAAACGGACGCGATCACCGGATCGCGCATTGCGAAAACCGCACGGCCTGCGTTCTTCAGGGGTTGGCTAAGGGTCTTCCAGCCTTCTCGTCCTGCCGCAGTCATGCTGACTGATCCGACGGAAATCTCCAAAAAGTATAGTTACTGGCAAAGGCGCGTACTGTTCTCCTCGATTATCGGCTACGCCACCTTCTACTTCGTCCGCAAGAACCTGAGCATCGCCATGCCGTTCATGGAACGGGACCTCGGCATCGACAAAGCCAGGCTTGGCCTGCTGTTGACGCTCATCGGGGTGCCGTACGGCATCTCAAAGTTTCTTAACGGGTTTCTTGCTGATCGCGCCAACGCGCGCGCGTTTCTGGCAGTCGGACTGGCGGCGTCGGCCGTCATGAACGTGTTTTTTGGGTTGAGTTCTGCCGTGGCGACGATGGGCGTGTTCTGGCTGCTCAACGGATGGTTTCAGGGGATGGGGTTCCCTCCGTGCGCGCGTTTGATTGCGAACTGGTTCCCGCCGAAGGAACTCGCCACCAAGTTTTCCATTTGGAATGCGTCGCATTGCATCGGCAGCGGGTTAATTCTGGTGCTATGTGCGTATCTGGTCACCAATTTTGGCTGGCGATCTTGTTTCTTCGTGCCGGCGGCGATCGCATTGGTTTGTGCCGCGTACGTCTGGTTCACAACTCCCGACACGCCTCCGTCAGTCGGATTGCCGGAAGTGGAGGGCACGCAAACCGCAGAGCCACAAGAACAGTCACGTAAAGAATTCAGGGCGTTCGTGATCCAACACGTCTTTCGCAACAAGTACATCTGGCTCGTCTCGGCGGCCAATTTTTTCGTTTATATCGTCCGTTTTGCCGTGCTGGATTGGGGACCAACCATGTTGATGCAAGCCAAGCACATCCAAATCAAGCACGCTGCGTGGATGGTCGTGGCGTTTGAAGCCTGCGGGTTAGTGGGCGCGATTATCGGGGGGCGATTGACGGATCGTTTTCTCGGTGGGCGTGCAGCACGCATGTGTGTCATCTACATGGTCCTGGCTGGCATTTCCGTTTTCCTCTTCTGGAAAGTGCCGTCGCAGTCCGAGTGGCTGACGGCAGGTTTGTTGTCCGCGGCAGGATTTTTCATTTACGGTCCACAATGCTTGCTCGCCGTTGTTGCGGCAAATCTGGCGACCAGGCGAGCTGCCGCGACCGCCGTTGGTCTGACCAGCATCTTTGGTTACGCCAGCACGGTACTTTCTGGCTGGGGATTGGGCGCGCTGGTCCAGCATTACGGATGGGATGCAGCTTTTCGGGCCCTCATCATCGTCACCGCCATCGGCGCGTTGCTGTTCGCTGCGGCATGGCCGGCCAAGGCACACGGCTACGAAAATTGATTTCGTAATCAATATCCCGCGCCTTCTCTTCGTTGGTCAGGAGCGACATCTCAAGAATTACTTTGGATTTCGCGCTGCCGTCGCGGCAGGCTTCAACCACTGCGCGGATATCGCGAAACACCAACTCGTCGTCGCCACCTTTGACCAAAGTAGATTGGGGATTAAAACAAGTCAGTCTGGACACGTTTCAAGCAAAAGCCGCGGTGGTCAACGACGCGATCAATCAGCATCGCCCACGGTTTTTACAGCCAATGTTGGATACGGCGCTTGCGCGCCTTTCATCACGCGCCAGAGAATGTGGTTCAACAAGTCCGCCGGGCATAGGTCCTCCTTGTCCAGCGGCAATCGCGCCGAAGCGTAAGCGTCTTTGCGCAGAAGCGGATCGGAGATGTTTTTCGGCGCCGGGTTCATTTGATCCAACGGCACAAGATTCGGCACGGCGGCAAACGGCGTGAAGTCTGGCGCGTTTGTGAAGCAATCAAACATCGGCGTGGCCGTCGCGTCCATCTGGTTCATCGGCGGCAGTCCAAGAATTAATTCTATCGTGCGCAACAAACTGGTCTGGTTGTATTGCGTGTGAATGGTCTGGCCGCGCTTTGTATAGGCACTGACGACGTACGCCGTGGTGCGGTAGCCGCTCACGTGGTCCCATCCGTTTTGCGGGTCGTCTTCGATGGCGAAGATGCACGTGTCCTTCCAGAACCGGCTGTGACTGACAGCTTCGACCACCTGGCCGAGCGCGAGGTCGTTATCGGCCACTTGCGCGGCGGGCGTGGGCGTACCGGCCTTCGTGCCGCTGGTATGGTCGTTGGGCAGCCAGAGGATGACGAGATCGGGAAAACGGTCAGATGCCTCAAACTGTTTCAATGTTTGGATGAATTGCGCGGCACGCCACACGTCCGGCACGTTCAAGTCCCAGCCGATGGTGTTCGTCACGATGTAGGGTCGCAACGCTTCTATATCCGGTTCGCACGTGTAGACAATCGCGTTTGAGCCGATCACATAATCGCCGTAGCAATCCAGGAAATCCGGCTCGCCTTTGCGCGCCGAATCTTTCCAGTGTTTGTGGTCAGTGGTGAACTCGCCAAAATCGGACACCGTTTTGCCGTGTGCCAGCGCGTCGTTCCAAATGAAACCTGCGGACGAATACGCCAGCGCGTCCCGACACGCATCGCCGAAGCCGCCTGCCGGAAAGCTGCGAGGCCAGTCAGCGAATGAACGTTCCACATAATCGTTTGCGATGGCGCTGTCCGTCCACTGATGGCCGTCGGCGCTCATGATTCCGGAGCAGTAAGTGTTATCGAGCAGCACAAAATCTCGGACGAGCCGGTGTTGATTTGGCGTGACGCGCTCACCGAAAACGCACAAATCCGGATCGCCATCGCCTGCCTTCACATCGCCGAGGACCTGATCGTACGAGCGATTCTCCTTTATAATATATAAAACGTGCTTGAACACGCTCGGCTCTCCGACTAGCTCGGGGACCGGTTGCGCGGCTCGATCGGCGCGCGGGGGCAACTTCGCCTGGGCAAGCAGCGGATACCGGAAATTGGCCAACGCCGTTTGCGTGAGCTTTGCCAGTTCTAGGGCCGACGGCACTGGGACCAGCGACAACGAGCCGCAGTATTGTTTGGAATTGAACTCGACGTGGCCATCGGACTTGCGGCGACGGCCGGGGCTGAGACTTTTGAGGTTGGCGACGTAAATCGCCTCGCGCCCGGCATCGTGTACGATCGCACCGGGAAACCAGCCGACTGGAACCAAGCCGAGCAGTTTCGACTGGCCGGGTTTGAATTGGAAAACGGCGACGGCGTTTTGCGTGCCGTTGCATACGAAAAGCGTCCGACCCGATGCGTCGAACACCACCGCGTTGGGTTGCGCGCCGAACGCGTCGCCCGGATTTTGTCGCGCGCAAATGGTTTCGACGATTTGATCGGTGCGCGTGTCCAGCACGCTCAACGTGTCGCTGCCGGCGTTGGCAACGACGAGGTAACGGCTGTTGGGCGTCAACGCCAGCGCACAGGCGTGCACGCCGGTCAGAATTTCGCGTTGTGCGGGCGAATTTGTGGGCTGATTCAAATCGATCACCGACACGGAACCTTCGTTGGCAATGGAGCGCGCATCCACCCGCACGAGCGTGCCGTGTCCCGCCGGGCCGGTCACGCTGTTCGAGTCAGGCCAACGTCCGCCCCAATTGCTGACGTAAAGTTTGTGGCCGGCCAGTACGACCCCGTAAGGCGCAACGCCCACGTCCCAAGTCCGCAGCACGTGGCCATTCACGGCGTCCAATTCAGCCAGGCGATTGGAAAGGTTCAGCGCGACATACAGCCGTTTACTGTCCGGCGAAAACGCCAAGCCGGATGGAATTTCTGCCGCGCGGTGTGATGCGTTGGCCGGGGGCAGCGGAATGGAAAAAAGTGGGGCAACTTTGTGGTCCGGTTGAACGGCAAACACCTTGATATCACCCCGGACGTTCGCCATGCAAATCCGTGAGCCGTCCTGTGAAAAGACAAGTCCCGTGTAACTGACTTGCGCTTTCCTGTCCGGTTCGGGAATGCCCAAGGAAACAGATTCTGACGCGACAGGTTGTTGATCATCTGATGGCAGCAGCACGCGTTGCAGAATTCGACCGGTGGCCGGATCCACAACGACCAATTCGTGCGTCAAACCAGCAGTCACAAGCAATTGGCCGTCGGGACTGAGAGCGAGTGCCTGTGGCCTCATGCCGGGCAGTTCCACAAACTTTCCGGCGGGCGTGACCAGTTGATTGACCGGGGTCTCGAAACCACCGTCGCTGCGACCGACCGGCTCAGTGGTGGCTGCGAAGTCTGCCGCCCCACTTGCTGCCAGCGAACAGGACGCACATCCGACGGCCAAAATGAAAAGGCGAAAGGCCGACCACCGCCAGTCCGAAGTTTTCGATCTCATTTCCCAATTCTTCTCAAAAGATCAGCCCAATGTCGATTAACGCTATTACAATCTGGCAAATCTTTTCATCCTCGCCTCAAGATTTGTCGAGCAACGCATTCTGCTGATCGAGGTCATCCCCGGCATCGTATCGTACTTCTCGTCGAAGAAGTCGACGTGGATAGGTTTCTGCCAACAAGCAAAATCGCGCATGGCACAAGGTTATCGGGTCGGGTGCTGCGGGTCAACGCGATTTGAATGACTGGTTCAGCGCACGCCGCCATAGGTCTCGCCATTGGGAAGATTGGTAGTGAGCAACACCATTAGACGGCGTGCCTTCGAACTATCTCACTTGGCGGCAGGCTTGGAGAGTTTCCAGAGCCAGGCACTCATCCCACCTGCAATCACAAACGCAATCACACTTGGCCAAAGTGGCACTCGGCAACCCGCGACGAACACTTCGACTCGTGCCACCAGCCGCAAAAACTGCGCCAAGCACATCAGCCCGAAAATCGCGCCTGCGACTCGCAACCCGAGAATTTGTGAGTTCATGTTGGTATCCTTTTGTAGGCGTGTGCTCGTTGTTTCATACGTGCGAATGCAGCCCAACGACCTGTTATACAACTTTGCCTGCCT
>CAIKBP010000166.1 GCA_903825695.1 uncultured Verrucomicrobiota bacterium | reverse complement strand
TGTGCCCCAATTATCGGGGATGCCTTCGATGCGCCGGTAGGAAATTGCGCGTTTGCCATTCCAACTCTTAAACACAGCGCCGATGCCGCCCCAAAGCTGCTGCATCGGGTCATCGGGAAACTCGGAGCCGAGCACCTGTCTAACCCGCGCCTTGAACTGAGCGCAGAGAGCTTTGAGATCGTCGGCCGATAGGTCTGTGTCCTTTTCGACGCCCTTGGTATTCTTCATTTCGTGCATCATGCGGTCCAACTGCATCCTGATGCCTTTGCCTTCGGCAGGCTCGATGTCTTCGGCTTTTTCCATAACGACATCCGAGTACATCATGATGAGACGGCGATAGGCGTCCCACACGAACCGCTCGTTCCTGGTCTTGGCGATAAGCCCCGGGATCGTTCTGGCGCAGAGGCCGACGTTCAACACTGTTTCCATCATGCCGGGCATGGAGCGACGCGCGCCTGAACGGCAGGAAACGAGGAGGGGGCTTGTCGGATCGCCGAACTTCATGCCCATGACATCTTCGACCTTCCGCAGCGTAGCTTCCACTTGGCCACGGAGCGCTGCCGGGAACTTCACGCCGCTTTGGAAATATTCCACGCAACACTCGGTTGTGATGGTAAAGCCCGGAGGCACAGGCAACCCGATGTTGCACATCTCGGCGAGGTTGGCGCCCTTGCCGCCGAGCAGGTTCTTCATCTTCTCGTTGCCGTCAGCTTTGCCAGGGCCAAAGAAATAGACGTACTTCAGTGTTCTTGCCGTTTTTTTGGCGGTGGACTTCTTTACGTTCTTTGTCACAAATTCATTTTCCTTCCAAAGGTTATTGTGTTTCTCGGACAGAGCGCACGCTCTGCATACCGGGGTGAAACAACGGGCATGTAGCATAGCAAAACAGCTCACCCTGTCAACGCCGTTTGCGTCTCTCAACGCGGGCACATGCATATTTGAGTGGACTTACCTGCTGCATTGTCTAAGCTTGCGAATATTATGGCAGAGCAAAAGAGACGTTGGATTAAATGGGTTATCGTTCTCGCCGTTGTCGGGGTGGTTGTCGGTGGCGGTTGGTGGTATTGGCAGAGTGGCCGTGATGGCAAAGCCGAGTACCAGACTGAGATTGTAACTCGCGGCGATCTGATTCAATTCGTGACGGCGACAGGCCAGCTCAATCCTGAGACCAATGTGACGGTCGGCAGCCAGATTTCGGGAATCATTTCCCATTTATACGCGGATTGGAATTCCCACGTTACCAACGGGCAGGTCGTCGCGGAGATTGATCCCGCCACATACCTAGCCAATTTTCAACAGGTTCAGAGTGACCTCGCCAATACCAAGGCGGCCTTGGAGCTGGCGCAGGTTAACGCGCGGCGTGCCAAGGAATTGTTTGACAGCAAATTGATCCCGCAATCAGACTACGACACCGCCGTCGCCAACCTGCACCAAGCGGAAGCGACCGTGTTAAACAAACAGGCAGCAGTCGCCAACGCCCAGGTCAATCTGGACCGGTGTACCATCGTCTCGCCAGTCGATGGCGTCGTCATTTCACGCAACGTGGATGTTGGCCAGACAGTCGCAGCCAGCCTGAGCGCGCCTACGCTGTTCCAGATTGCAAACGATCTGACCAAAATGCAGATCGACGCCAATGTCGCCGAGGCCGATATCGGCGGCGTGGCGGTGGGCCAGAAAGCGGATTTCACTGTGGACGCGTTTCCCAATCGGACCTTTCACGGTATGGTGACGCAGGTGCGCTTCAATCCGATCACCGTTCAGAACGTGGTCACATACGACACGGTAATTGGGGTAAGCAATCCAGATTTGAAACTCATGCCGGGCATGACGGCCAACGTTTCGATCATTATTGCCGAGCGCAACGACGCGCTTAAGATCCCCAATGCGGCGCTACGTTTCCACCCGCCCGAGTCGACTACAAACGCCGCAGCACAAGCGAACAACGCTGGCTCGCGATCCGGTGGCGGCCCCGGCGGCGGGCGACACAAGGTAGAACGTCGAACGACGCACACCGTGTACACACTCCAGGGCGACAAATTGCAGCCGGTTCAGGTCAAGACGGGCATCAGCGACGGGTCTTACACCGAGTTGACAGAAGGTTTGAGCGAGAGCAATACGATTGTCACCGCGGCGTACTTCAAGCAAAACAGCGCGGCGCAGTCTGCCAATCCGTTCGGCGGCGGCATGCGGCGGTTCTAAATACGTGAGGCGACCGTGACCGCCGTAATTAAACTCGACGACATTCATAAGACCTACCACACCGGTGAGGTAGACGTGCTTGCGGTGCGCGGCGTGTCGTTGGAGATCGCCAAGGGCGAGTTTGTGGCTATCATGGGTGCCAGCGGTTCGGGCAAATCCACCATGATGAACATCTTGGGTTGCCTCGACAAGCCAACCATTGGTCGTTACTTCCTCGATGGCATGGATATCTCCGAATTAAACCGTGAGGCACTTGCCGATATCCGTAACCGAAAAATCGGGTTTGTGTTTCAGGGATTCAACCTGCTATCGCGCACCTCGGCCCTGGAAAATGTCGAACTCCCAATGCTGTATTCGCGCAATCATCTGTCGTCGCATACGGCGCTAGAAAAGGCGAAGCACGCCCTGGAGATTGTCGGCTTGGCGGACCGTGCCGACCATTATCCGAGCCAGCTTTCGGGCGGCCAACAGCAGCGCGTTGCGGTCGCCCGCGCGCTGGTCAACGAGCCTGCAATGGTGTTGGCCGATGAACCGACAGGCAACCTCGACAGCCGCACCAGCATCGAGATCATGGGTGTGTTTCAGAAACTTAATGACGAAGGCATCACGGTAATCATGGTGACGCACGAACTCGACATCGCCAAATACACCAAGCGCAACGTCGTCATGCGTGACGGTAGCGTGGTAAGCGACGTGCCTGTCCCCCGTCGGCTCTATGCCCAGGACGAGTTGCGCCGCCTCGACCAGGAACATCAAGCTGTGCAACTGACAACATGATCAGGTTCTTCGCCACATTAAGGATCGCCCTGCGGGCGCTGCGCCGGAACAAGATGCGCTCGGTGCTGACGGCGCTGGGCATCATCATTGGTGTCGGCGCAGTCATTACTACGGTCGGGATCGGTACCGGCGCGAAGTCCCAGGTCGAAGCGCAAATTGCGAGTTTGGGCGAGAGCATGCTGCTGATCTTCCCCGGTTCGATCAGCGCCAGCGGCGCACGCACCGGCTGGGGAAACACCCACACCCTCACATTGGAGGATGCCCAGGCCATTCAGTCGCAGATCAGAGACGTTGTCGCCGTCAGCCCGGAAAACACCACCCGCGCACAAGTCATCTACGGCAACCAGAACTGGTCTACGCGCGCGGCGGGCGAGTCTCCCGAATACCTGAGCATCCGCAAATGGCCGCTTGCCGAGGGCGATATGTTCAACGACCAACATGTGCGCGCCGTCGCCAAGGTCTGTGTCATCGGGCAGACGGTTGCCAACCAGTTGTTTCCCGATACCGATCCTGTGGGCAAGATGATCCGTATTCGCAACGTTCCCTGCCAGGTTCTTGGAGTGCTTCAGGCGAAGGGCCTTTCACCGATGGGCTCCGACCAGGACGATATCGTGCTGGTTCCTTACACCACCGAATTGAAACGCATTCACATGGAAACATGGCTGGATGTCATGCTCGTTCAGGCATCCTCCAAGGAGGCTCTTGGCCTGGTTCAACAGGAAATTACCGGTTTGCTGCGCCAGCGCCACCACATCGATCCCGCCCGTGGTGATGACTTCACAGTGCGCAGCCAGGAAGACATCGCGCAGGCCGCCACCGCCACCGCCCGTACAATGACGTTTCTGCTCGGCGCGATCGCCTGTGTCTCTCTCATTGTCGGCGGCATCGGCATCATGAACATCATGCTGGTGAGCGTGACCGAGCGCACGCGCGAGAT
>CAIKBP010000165.1 GCA_903825695.1 uncultured Verrucomicrobiota bacterium | reverse complement strand
ACTGCCCGACTGCGCCATCAGCGATCGCGTTCAACGTCTCCCCCGATGCGGCGAACGCGGCGAATGTCGGCACAACCACGGCGCTGATCAACCCGATCGCTTTGACCGCTATCCAGAATAACGCGGCATCTGGGTTGGTCGTCACATCGACCGGCGCGGCGATTGCCGAATGGAGTGTGACTGGCAATAAGTTTGCCGCCTTCACGATCACGGGCGGGGCGTGTTGGATTTCAGGGAGCAATTCGTGATGTTTCGTCGTTTCATTTTTGCCGCTCTGGCGCTGGCTGGGCTTGTCGCGCAACCGGCTTTCGCGGCGACGGATAGCGTCGCGCGGGGGATGGCTGCTTCGGCGCAACAGGAGTTTTGGCACACATACAACGTGGTGGTAGACGGTGGGTTGAAGTGCGACGGCACCACCAACGACACGACCGCATGGACGGCCTTGGTCGCCAATATCGCCAGCGGTGCGATCCCTGCGCCGGTAGTGCTGCGGTTCCCCGGAACGTGCGTTATTAATGCCGGGCAATACGTCATTCCGGGGCAAGTCTCGTTTGACGGCCTAGGTTCTGGTGGTCTAAAACTGTCAGCAAGCCAGACGATAACCGGCAACTTTCTGAAATTCACCACGACTAAATATGTCTATGTCCAGAATTTCACGCTCGATCTGAACCACGCAGTTGCGAGTGGGTTGGCAGAAGGCATCTATTTTTCGCAAGGCAACCCGATTGTCACACACTCGCAGATTCTCAATGCGGGAACGGTTACGAACGGCAATGGCCTGTTAAACTTGCAAGGTAATGGTCTGTCATCGTGCGAGTTTTCGTTCAACACTTTCACCGCTGACACGCCTTCGATCTATCAGGCAAAAGCCCTCAACCTCGGGGCATCAAGTGCCCCGATCAATAATTGTCTCGTCATCGGCAACGTCGCCAAGAATATCAGCTTCACGATGCTGTTTGGCGATAACGTCAAGTTTGCGGATAATGAAATATCCGGCTGGGGGTTCGGTGGCGGAATTGTGCTCGCGAACGGTGCGGCCAGCACCGACACGACCGATCACCATATTGTGATAACCGGCAACAACATCCATGACAGCGCGACCGTTCCCGATAGCAATTCCACCTATGTCGCGGGCGTAGAAAACTGGTTCTACGGAACAGTCGTGACAGGCAACAAATTCCGCAACACTTGCGGCAATGGCGTGATGATGGGCGGCAGGACGCGCGTTGTCGGCAACGAAATATCCAATTCGGGAACGTGCGCGAACACCCTTTACAACGAGGCGGGAATTCTCGCCGCCACGAATGGGCTCGGCGTCACGGGATCGGGATCGACTGTTGACGGCAACACCGTCTTTGATGATGCCGGGACTACCAGCTACGGATATGCGGACAGCGGCACCAGCACCCTCGGCGTAGTGCTTGGCGTGAACAATTTTCAGGGCTCTCTCGGGTCTTACTGGATTACCGGGGGCAGCCAATTTACCAATCCACAGATCGATAACCGCGTCGTTAACCCCTGCGGCACATATAACCAGCGGCGCGAAACGACTGCGGGTGCTGGCATTTCTGCGGTATTTGTAGCCGACCAGTGGAACAACACAGAGTCGCATTCTTATGTGAACGTGGGCGCAAAACCTGCCACGGTCGGGCAATGCCTCGCCACGCTGTTTGCCACGGTTAACACGCAAACCACGCCTGCCGCTGCGGACCAAGGATATTTCAAGCAGCAAATTGGGCAAGCGGACATTTACGATTTTCAGTATGGGACCACGGCGGCACGCAGCGCGATTTT
>CAIKBP010000164.1 GCA_903825695.1 uncultured Verrucomicrobiota bacterium | reverse complement strand
GGTTATCCAGCGGTATACCTTCGCCCGTGTCTTGCCACTCAATCCGCACCGCGCCGCCTTCCGGTAGTTGCCCGTCAGGGACGTCGGCAACCTCGGCATCACGCGTGCTGATCAACAGACGGCCGCCCTTCGGCATCGACTGAATAGCATTATGCAACACCTCCCCAAAGCATTGCAGAAGGCGGATCCGGTCTGCTTCCAACTGCGCGGTCTTGTGACTGAAATTCGTTTTGACCGTCACGACTGGGAGATCATTCGCGGCGGGAGCGGTTGTCTTCGCCGCACCGTACACGATACTGGCAGTGTGTCGGCGCGCACACTCCAGCGAAACATCCATCAACGCGGCTCCAATCAACTCGCCCAGCTCAATTTTCTCCCGAACCAATTGCAGCGGATGCGCAAAGAACGTCAACTTGTTCATCAGAGAATCGACGCGATCCACCTCGTGTACCACCAACTGGCTGAACTGATCGCGGAATCCTGTCTCGTTGTACCGCTCGGGCAGTAGTTGCGCAAAGATCTTGATCGACACAAGTGCGTTGCGCAACTCGTGCGACAAACGCGCTGCCACTCGTGAGAACAGCTCTCTCTCCGCCAATACGCGCTGCTGGGATTCTCTCCGCTTGACCTGCGTAAGGTCTTCGATCATTCCCACCACGATCTGACCCTCCGCGGCAATTGCCGACCCATTCCTAGTCGGCCCCGCCATGGCCAGACCCGCTGGGGCAAATCGCTTTGCACTTACTGCCAGTGGCCGATTCGTCCGTGGTATTTCGACCTCCCGCTGGCTCACCTCGTGACCCGTTTCGAGCACTTCGAACAACACGTCTGCAACGCGGCCCGGCAAACGGTTGACCCGGCTGCCGACGATCTCATGGGTCCCTACGTCCAGCAACTGCCGCGCGCGGTTATTAGCGCAAAGTACGCGCCCACCCTGCCCCATCACCACCACGCCGGACTGCACATTTGCCAGCACCTCGCCTATGAAACGCTGCTGCCCCGTCACCTGTTCCACAAGATGCAGGTTGTGCAGTGCCTGCGCCAATTGCATCATCAAATGATACACCAACTCCAGTTCCTCATTGCTCAATGCCGCGCCGGTAACCTTGCCGCTGAAGCTCAGCAAACCAAGCAACTGTCCGTCGTAGAGGATCGGCACCGCCACCTCCGTCCCTAACCATTCGAACTCGCGCGCCATCTGTTCTTCGGCCTCCAGTGCCGCCACTGTCGCTGCCACGCGCTGGCCACGCCGCAAGATCTTTGCCTCGGTCGCCACGTATGCGCCGATGCCACCGGCCAATGTCAACTGCAGATGCTCAACCACCTCGGGCGTCATACCCTCGCTGGCCACCACGGTCAGCAGGTTGCCGCTCGGTGTCGGTTGTTGCTCGAACAAATCCATTTCGAAGCGTCGTAACAGAATCGCCAGCCTCGCCACGCCAAGCAACTCGCTCACGAGCCGCAGGTACTCGACCAATAACTCCTTCTCTTCATGCCGCTGCCCGGCAATGCGGGAAATGCTCTTCAGCGCTTCGCGATACCGGAACGAGTCGAACTGCAACGCCGCTGGCGCGGTCAAAGTGGTCACAGGTGACGGTAGCTGCTCTCCCAACAAAGCACTGGCTCGTTTCAATCTGGCTTGAGCGTCGTGCATTTGAAAAAAAGTGCGTAACGACTGTCCCAGTTGTTCCGGCGTGGATGTTTCCGGCACTATCAGCCACTGCGGCGGCAATGCGGGCAGTCCCGGCTGGTTTGCCCCAATCCGCACCACCACTGCCACAAGTTCAGCCGGCGGCACCGACACCAGTGTCTCCAAGACGAGTCGCGTCCCCCCGCCCAACGAGACTGCATCCACAATCACGGCGTCCACCAACCGCAGCCACTTCGCCAGTATCACACCAAGACTAGCCGCCGTCGTTTCTTCAGCTGGCAACGCTGTCGCGACAAGATGCATTTCTGGACCGGTGAGTTCGGTCAACAGTTGTTGTGTCTCCGTGGAATTGGTCAGTACCAAGGCGGTTTTCATCTGACTCCATTGCTGTGTTCGGGATTGCTCTTATGTTCGTCCGTGTACCGGCGCAGAACGACCGCGGTATTGCGGCCACCAAAGCTGAATGAGTTGCTGGCTGCGATGTCCACACGGCGACGGCGGGCTTGGTTCGGCACGTAGTCCAAATCGCATTCGGGATCCGGGTACTCGTAATTGATGGTCGGCGGCAGGATGTTGTCACGGATCGCCAGGCAACAAGCCGCCAACTCGCTTGCGCCGCACGCCCCCTGCATGTGGCCCATTACGGATTTGATCGAACTGACGGGCAGATTGTACGCATGCTCGCCGAAGACTTTCTTGACAACCAACGTCTCCGCCTTGTCGCCACGCGGCGTGGAAGTGCCGTGGGCGTTGAGGTAATCGATTTGCTCAGGACATACACCGGCTTTCCCAAATGCCATTCGCAATGCGCGCGCCGCTTGTTCGCCATCAGGCGCCGGTTCGCACATGTGGTAGGCGTCGCACGTCGAGGCCCAACCGGTTAGCTCGGCGTAAATCCGCGCGCCACGCCGCCGAGCGTGCTCCAATTCTTCCAGAATCAACAGGCAACCGCCTTCGGCCATGACAAAACCATCCCGCTTGCGGTCAAACGGCCGAGAGGCTTTCCCCGGTTCCCGGTTACGATCTGAAAGCGCATAACTGGCCCCGAACGCGGCGACAATGACCGGATGAATCGGCGCATCCGCGCCGCCCGCGAACATCACATCCACATCGCCCTGTTGGATCAAGTCCGCCGCATGTGCCACAGCAGCTGTGGAACAATCGCAACCTGTGGAAATCGTCATGCTGGGCGCTTTCAAACCGAGATGCAGTGAGACTTGACCGCCTCCTGCGCCGGTAAAGATGGCGACGCCCATGTAAGAGCTGATTGCGCCGATGCCCCGCTCCTTGTACACGTCATACTCGCGGGCGGCGAACAACAGGCCTGCATAAGCGGTGCCCATGGTGACGCCTATACGATTGCAGTCTTCCTTATCCAGTTTCAGACCGGCATCTTCCAGCGCCAGAAACGAAGCCGCCAGCGCCAACTGGGCAAACCGATCCATGCGACGGGTATCCTTGTGGCTAATCCAGGTTTCAGGGCGAAAATCCTTCACTTCGCCTGCGATTTTCCAGGGACTGTCCGAGTTGGCCAAGATGGGCGACTGTTCAACTCCGGAGACGCCCCCGACGATGTTTTCCCAGAATGTTTCGACGTTGTTGCCGACGGGGCTAATGATCCCGATCCCCGTAATCACAACGCGCCTTGTTTGGGCAGAAACCATCAATACACCTGAGGAAAACCACAAGCCCAGCGCGACCCGGAATCGTGATCGCTCCCTTCTTCAAAGAAGTTCCCCACAACGACACGCATTATACGGAAAGCACACCGCGAGTAAAGCGCTTTTTTACCTGCAATATCATCCAAAACCCTAACCGTTCACCGATCGCGATGGCAGGTGAATTTGGAATGTAGTCCCTTTCTCCTCGACACTTGAAACAGTTATGTCCCCCCCATGATCATGAACAATCTTCTGACAAATGGACAACCCCAGCCCCGTACCATGCTTCTTCGTCGTAAAAAACGGCTCGAATACCCGCTGCCGCAGCGCCGTCGGAATCCCCACGCCATTGTCGGCCACTTCGATCACCACGAATTCCTGCCGCTGGCTGCCAACTCCAAAGTTGTTTACAGCACGCACGCGCGCGCTGATGCGAATCGTTCCCCCCGGCCCAAGCGCATCGACCGCGTTGTTCAGCAGGTTGACCAGCACCTGCAACATCTGCTGTTTGTCCACCTTCAACCCGAGATGGTTGCCCACATCCTTTTTTAGGTGAATCTCTTTGCTCTTAAACCGCGGCTCCACCAACAACACGGCCTCATCGATCAATTCCGCCGCTGAGTAGTCCGCCACCTTCACCCCTGCAGGTCGCGCGAAAGCAAGCATCGACTCCACAACCTTAGAAATGCGATCGATGTCCTTCATAACGAGTTTGCTGAACTCATTTCTGAACTCCGGATCGGATGCTTTAGACGGCAACAGTTGCGCAAACGTCTTGATGGATGCCAGAGGATTACGAATCTCATGGGCGATACCCGCGGCCACAGTCCCAAGTTCCATCAGCTTATTCTTCCGCACGACCTCTTCCTGCATGCGCCGATATCGCACCGCCAGCGATGCCTCGGCCGCAAGTGTCTCCAGCAGATGAAGGTCCGCAACGTAAAACATGCTGCGGGAAATCTTCTGTCCGAGGCAAAACACGCCGATCAACCGCTCATCCGCGGCCATAGGGACACACACCGAGACCTTTAGGTGATTCAGCTCCCGTGTTAACCGATGCATGACCGGCCCGGACACCCGCCGTGGTAATTCATCCCGAACGAGCACCTCCCGGCTGTCCCGCAGCCACCGTACGATTGCGGAATCTTTATCCAGCGCCAGCGCCTCCGTAGGTTCTTCTGCGTCCAATCCGCTCTGCGCCTCTACGCGGTAATTGCCAGACATCGGGTCCTGAAGGAGAATCAGAGCCCGCGTCAGCTGCATCTGCGAATGCACACTGGCAGCAAGAGTTGAAAGCACTTGTTCCATCTCCGGCAGGCGGCTTAAGCTTCTCATAACCCCCATCAATGCATCCTGATAGCCATGGCGCGCCGCAAACAGGTGTTCCTGAATGACCCGTTCCGCCTGAGGCAACCAGCGGGGTAACGCGGTGGCGAGCAACAGGCTGATGACCACTACCAGTACAATGGTGAATAGCAATTGTCCCGGGTTCATAAACCCGGGCGCCACCAGCCCCACGCCGCCCACAAACAGCAGACTGATGGCCACCACGGTGAGCAATGTGAACGCGTATACCAAGACGCGTGCAACTGCCACATCCGGGTCGGCCAAACGCGCTTTGGCCATCACATAGGCCAGTAACGCCAAGTTCGGTGGCAACAGGAAGAATCCGAACGGCAAAATGTCAATGCCGTACTCCAACGGTATGATGATAAGGTTGGTCGTCAGAAAGATAACAACCCAAGCAACAATGAAATAAACCAGCTGAACCCGCTTGTATCCCACGGCTCGCTTGGCATTGAGCATCAGAATCGCAACTCCGCCAAATTGCCAAAACATGATGTGCGCACTGAGCACCGGATACAGCAGGCGATTGTACCGGACGTAATGCTCCATGTTCGGCGCATTCCGCAGCCCGTCAATCAATCGCCCCTGGCAGAGCAACACCAGAAGTGCCAGTGTCAACACGTAAGATGCAGTAATCCAGATGCCGTAATGCCGCATCCGCCCGACCAGCGCGCACATGCTGTGGAACAGGAATGGCGTTGCCAGCATTCCCGCTCCTAAGGTGAATTTCGCCCAAGTTAAGGCCCGCATCTCGCCCATTTGGCGGAAATACTGCGCAAATCCAAGCAACCACACCGACACCACGAACATCGCAATGCCGAACAACGGACCGACCGCTTGGTGGCGGTTCCGCCAAAACGAGGCGACCGCCACTGCTAGCGCTGTTCCAGCGCAGAGCAACACTATGTAGTAATAGAAGAGAGTCATGACTATGTAGTAATAGAAGAGAGTCATGGCGCATGACGCGACAGTTTATCGAGACGCCACAGGACCGACCAGCGGGGCCAGAGAGCGCGCACCTCCTGTTGGTACACGCGATAGGGCCCACCAAATTTTCCCACCAATGCCTTGTCTTCGCGCATAATTCGCAGCCACAGCAGCGGTATGTAGCCGACCACTGTGACCAGCAGTGACCACCACGCATTGCCTACCAACGGCACTGCAATGTGTTCCATCACGAACGACAAATAGGCTGGATGCCGGACCACGCTGTAAACCCCTTCCTCCACAAATTGATGTTCCTCGCGAATCTCAATATGCAGGCTCCAATACCGGCCCAGCGTTCGAATTGCCATCATACGAACTATGTTTGCCACTACGAACAGCACCACGCCAGCAACTGCGGCAACAGGATGATACGAACGGTTCACCAAGAAGAATTCCAGCACGGTTCCCCCAAAGATCACGCAGCTCATGGCAAACAACAGGTAAAACGACCACTGCATTGTCGTGCGACCTCGCACGCTGCCCTGTTGACGGAACGTCTCCCACGCTCGCCATGCAAACACGACAATCATGAATGCCGCAAAAATAATCCTCTCCGAAGTTGACGCGTTCATCTTTTCGCCTTGTCTTTAAGCGCTGCAGTATAATAAGACCCAATCGTAGCGGAAAGCAGATTGTGTCATTCATGCGAGTTTTTCTCACAGGGGCTTCGGGGTTCATCGGCGGCCACCTTGCGGAAGCCTTCGTCCAACGTGGCCATCAAGTAGTGGGCATCGTCCGCCCTACGTCTCACACTGAGTTCCTCCAATCGCTCGGCGTTAAGTTGGTTGTCAATACACCGGAAAACACGACCGGGCTTAGCAATGCCATGCGAGGCGCTGACGTGGTCATTCATACCGCCGCACAGGTCCGCACTCACGGGTTTTGGCGTGATTTCGTCCAAACCACCGTTGAGGGCACGCGGCACGTTCTGGAAGTGGCACAACACGCGCAGGTGCCCCACTTCATCCACATCAGTACTGTCGGCGTTTACGGATTCCCAGCCAACGGCGGTGGCGCACCGTTTGCTGAAACAAGCCCGCATGGCGGCATCCACAAATGGAACTATTACTCGCGCGCCAAGATCGAGGCTGAGAAACTTGTCCGTACGGCACAAGAATCGGGATACATCGCAACGACAATTCTTCGCCCGACGTGGGTATATGGACCACGGGATACGACCACGCTTACCCGTCTCATTGCCGCGCTTGGCAATCGCCGGGTCAAATGGATCGGCAATGGCAACAACCGCTTGAGCTTGATATACGTCACCGATGTCGCCGATGCCATCGTACGTGCCGCCGCTAATACGCGTGCGCGCGGCCAGATTTACAATGTTGCTGCGGATGAGACTTCACCCACACAACACGAGTTCATTGCGCGCATCTGTCAACTCATGGAACTGCCGTTGCCTGTGGCGAGCGTTCCATATCGCCTTGCCTATGATCTAGGATTTGCAGGCGAATGTGTGGCACACCTGAGCCGTTATCGAGTTTGCCCGCCTTTAACACGACTGACCGCCTTGTTATTTGGTGGGAACCGCCGATTCAACAGCGAGAAAATTCGCGCCGAACTCGGCTGGCAACCAATCATGCCCTTCGAAGAAGGAATCCGCCAAGCGACCACCTGGTACCACAAGCATCCTCCTGCGGCGCGGTCGGGGGGCATAGCGTGAGCGTACCAGATCGTCAGGTGGGGTTACCATGGATGCCCGCTGTTCTGTGGGCGGCGACGTTGTTTGTGTTATCGGCGCAGTCCACGCTGCCGAAAGTCGGGCCACAATTCCACAATATCGACAAAGTCCATCACCTTATCGCCTACGCGATACTTGGCGTGCTGGTAACGTTCGCACTGCGCCGCGCCCACAACCTGCCGTTGCCAAAGGCGGCCTTGCTCGCTATTCTCATCGCGTCGGCATACGGTGCCACGGACGAGTTTCACCAACGGTTCGTCCCCAATCGCTCCTGTGATGTTTGGGACTGGACGGCGGATACGTTGGGTGCCAGCATCGCTGCCACGGCCTTCTACACATATGAATCGCGCCGAAGCACAAAAACGAATCGCTGATCTCCGCCAGCAGATCCGCCGGCACGACCACCTCTACTACGTCGAGGCACATCCGGAGATTTCCGATTTAGACTACGACAAGCTGTACACCGAACTGAAGAAACTCGAGGAACAATTCCCGGATTTGGTCACACCTGATTCCCCTACTCAACGCGTGGGTGGCCAACCACTCAAGGGATTTAAGCCCATCCACCACGCAGTCCCGATGATGTCGCTGGATAATACCTACAGCATCGAGGAACTCCGCGAGTTCGATAATCGCGTGCGCAAACTCCTGCCCGGCGAGAAGGTTGAATACGTGCTGGAACCAAAAATCGATGGCGTATCCGTGACCGTGATTTATGAGAATGGCCGGTTCACACTTGGCGCGACACGCGGCGACGGCACGACTGGCGACGACATCACGGCAAACCTGAAAACGATCCGTGCGATTCCGCTGCAACTCAGCGTTAAAAACCCGCCCAGTCTCTTCGAGGTGCGCGGCGAGGTGTACATCAAAGTCGCCGATTTCGACAAGCTGAATACCGAACGCGAAAAGGACGGTGAACCACTTTTCCAAAACCCGCGCAACACCGCTGCCGGCTCGCTAAAACAGCTCGATCCCGCCATCGTCGCGCAACGTCCCCTCAACGCCGTTTTCTACGCCATTGCCGCCGCCAAAGGCGTGCAAATCAAAAAACAAGCCGATGCGCTTGAAATGCTGAAACGTTTCGGTTTGCCAACGCACCACCATTGGTGGGTGTGCAAGAGCATTGAGGAAGTCATCGCTCGCGCCGATGAACTCCAAAAGCTCGAATCCGAACTGCCGTTCGAAATCGACGGCGCTGTCGTAAAGGTTAACGATCTCACCCAATGGGAGCGCCTCGGCGCAACGGCCAAAGCGCCACGTTTCGCCATCGCTTACAAATACTCGCACGAACAAGCGCAAACAAAACTCAAAAACATTACCGTCCAAGTCGGTCGCACCGGCGTGCTCACGCCGGTCGCAGAACTCGAACCTGTCTTCCTCGCCGGCTCGACCATTTCCCGCGCCACACTCCACAACGAGGAAGAAATCAAACGTAAAGGCATCCGCATCGGCGACACGGTGATCATCGAAAAAGCGGGACAAGTCATCCCCGCCGTCGTCGGAGTTGTGACTGAGAAGCGCACAGGGAAGGAAAGGGTTTTTCAGATGCCGGAGAAGTGTCCTGTGTGCAACAGCCCAGTGGTCAAGCGAGAAGTCAAGGCGACCAAGAAAGACGAGAAAAAGGTGGGCGTCGCCTGGTGTTGCGACAATGTTGCCGGTTGCCCTGCGCAAAGCATCCGTCGCATCGAGTTCTTTGCGCAGCGAGGTGCGCTGGACATTGAAGGCATCGGTGGCGTGGTCTCCGAAAAACTTATTGAACGTGGTTTGGTCAAGGAGCCTCTCGACTTATTTGAACTCACGACAAATCAATTGGCCAAACTGAATCTTGGAACTCAAGACGAACCGCGAATTTTTGGAGAAAAGAACGCA
The DNA here is from genome assembly GCA_903825695.1 of uncultured Verrucomicrobiota bacterium. Lineage (GTDB taxonomy): Bacteria > Verrucomicrobiota > Verrucomicrobiia > Palsa-1439 > Palsa-1439 > CAIKBP01. The sequence continues at coordinate 477 of CAIKBP010000164.1, read as the reverse complement.
ACAAAAGTTGTTGAAGCACTAAAGCGGGCAAAAACATTTTCTTTAGCGCATTGGCTTTTCGCTCTTGGAATTTCTCATGTCGGTGAAACCACCGCTTACCAAATAGCACAACTTCATACCGATCTAAGTTCTCTAGCTAAATCCGCAATCATTTTTGATTTTTTGCATCTGCAAGAACTCGTTGCAGAGTCAAAGCGGGTAAATCCAGATGCGCGAACAGGCGAAAATAAGCTTCCATGCAAAGATGAACGAACGAAAGCCGACAATGCGGAAGAAGGTCGCAGAACAAGACAGCACGCGGAAATAAATTCTAAAATCGTAGCTCTTGCTAAGCGTCTCCAAGAAGCCAGAGTTGAGATTAAGCTCAAGCCGAAAGACTTGAAGCCTAAGAAGAGCGGAAAACCACCTCTGATTACCGTTGCCTGTGATGAACTTGAACCGGAAGCATGCAACAGCGTCGTGGATTTTTTTGCTTCT
>CAIKBP010000163.1 GCA_903825695.1 uncultured Verrucomicrobiota bacterium | reverse complement strand
GGGGCATTGCGGAACGACCTGTTTTGATGATCTTGCGGTAGGCTGCCCTGAAGCGATTGAGTTGAGAGGAACTGAGCGTCCGGTCCCCTCGGAGTTTGGCTTCATCGACGAGTCGCTTGCCTAACTGGAGGTGCCGCTTCATGGCTAGTGACCACTCCCAATGGTAGGTGTCGTGGATACCCTGGGTGTCGCGCAAAAGGTGGGTGTTGCATGGGTGGTGTTGGCATTTCTCGTAGACGTAGTAGGAACCCCAATGGTCGTGGATCGCGTTGCCTGTGAAGTTCGGCAGGACGCCGCCCGCGGCCATAGCGCTTTGGCCCCGGTGCTGGTGATGATAGTAAAAAGTGAGGGTTCGGGTTGAGGCGACGTGATCCCACTCGCGTTTGCCGCAGCAGCGGGAGCCGGTTTCATCGAAGTGGACGACCGGAGAGATGAGAATACCCTGTTTGATATTGGCAACGCTCGGTTGGGAGTTTACGGCTGTTTGACCGACAATGTTTCTCACTGTGCCCACCGAGATTCGTATGCCGAACATGTCGTTGATCAGCTCGGCCGTGCGACCGTAGGGAACAAAGTTGCCGATATGGAGACTGATACACAAGGTGCGAATGTTAGGACCGTATTGGACGGGGGCGTTGACGTGTTCCGGAAAGATTCCTTTGGCGGATTGCCCGCAGTTGGCGCATTGGAGAGTCCGTGCTCTGAATTCGGTGGTTTCGATGGCGGGCCTTGGGATGTCAACCACTTGTCGGCGTTCCAGATTCAAGGTCGTCTCACTACCGTCGAAGCAGTGACCGCAGGTGCAAGGTAGCGGCAGGATGACAAAGATGCGGTCGGGATTGGCGACGAGCTTGAGAGTATGGCCCCGGTGTCCGGGTTGACCGCCCGGTTTGCGACCGCTGCGCACGCGTGAGTTGTTGGCTTTGCGTTTGGCCTTGGCGATGTCCGAGGAAGGTGGGCGATGGCTGTTGTTGCTGTTCTGCTTGAGCCGTCCTTCGAGTTCAAGGACGCGTTGCTGCATTTGGTTGAAGGATTCCCAGCAGCACTCCGCGCCGCGCCGGTAGAGAGCGCCGAACTCCCCCCTGTTCATGGCTTGCCGCCCGTCCGCCGTGCCGCGCGCCGTAGTTTGGTTAACTCGATACTGGCATCAATCCATTCGTCCTTCATCGCGATGAAATGATCATAGTCCGCGATTTGTTGCAGCACGGCTTGGAGATCCACTGCCCGGACAAACTCGCTGGTCCTGCGATTGTTGCGGGTATAGCTGAGTTGATGATACGGACCATGTTTGCGGGGGTTGTCTTTATCCTTGCAGCGGCAATTAGGCGTGCCGCAGACATTGAACTGCTCGGTCATGGAACCCGGACGGATTTCACCGAGTGATGCGATTTTGACCTTGATGGTGGCGATGCGTGCCAGCAGTTCGGTTTCTCTGTTGTGCTTTTTGCGAGCCATTGGTTGTGGGGTTCGGGAAATTCGAACGGGTGACACCGGCAAATCGCCAGATTTGTCGGCGTCGCGCAACAAAAAAATACGGATTTCCGAACTATCTTTGAAAAGCAGCCACCCGGGGGACCTGAATAGTAACCATCGATATTCTCATGAGACCCTTCCTGATATGAGGTTCTTGGTGATTTCCGGTGGGAATCCTTGCGGGGCTTGGCGGGTTTGGCAAGCTGTGATCTAGCGAACGCT
>CAIKBP010000162.1 GCA_903825695.1 uncultured Verrucomicrobiota bacterium | reverse complement strand
CGCAAAATTCAAACAATTTTGCAACGCTACAAAGAATTGCAAGACATCATAGCTATTTTAGGAATCGAAGAACTTTCAGAAGAAGATCGTCAGACAGTCAACCGCGCCAAGCGTATTCAAAAATTCCTAACGCAACCACTCTTTACTGCGAGAGTCTGGAAGAGGCGCTAAAAGGAAGTGATGATCCCGAGGCCCGCAAAGACTGACCTATGTGGCGCTTCTATCAGAGCTTTAGGGCCGCACTGCGCTTCCACGACTACAAGCCACAACCGCTAGGCTTCTTGTCGGCGCGTCGCTGGATGATGCAGTTTAAGAAGGAAGATCAAGAGCACGCCGCGCTGCTACTCGAAAACGTCATCTATTTATCTGAACGGGACACGCGGCGCATCCTCGTCGAACAAAACGAGGCCCTCATGGCCCGGCTCGCCGGTGCAGGCATCCCATCGAAGAAACTCATCTATGTGCAGGTGCATGATCCGGGCAGCAGCAGCCCCGTCATGCTGAACATCCTGCGCGATGCGTGCAGCCTCGAACGGCGCGGCTGCAAATTCATGGATTCGCGTGATTCTTACGGCATCACCAAACTGACCAGCGAGCTTAATGAGGGTGCCCTGATTTATGTGGATGATTTCGTAGGCACCGGCAATCAGTTTTCCGAGGCGCGCGACTTCGCGATGAGAAACGTTCTTGTGCCCACGTTCTCGGAGTTCCTTCTGGTGCCCAGTATTTGCGAGGAAGCGATTTACAAGATCGCGGCCAAGGGCATCGAAGCGTTTTCTGGACACGTTCACTATAAAGCGGAGCGACCCTTACATGACAATTCGGCAATCCTTGAGCCTTCTGCCAAGGCGCGGTTGCGCGAGGTGTGCAAGGTCATCAGCCCCCGCATGAGTCTTGGCTATAAGGATCTTGCCACGATGGTCGTGCTTTACCGGAATGCGCCGAACAGCGTTCCGGCCGTACTGCGTGGAAGCCTAAACCAAACGCCGTTTGCCGGGATATTTCCGCGTGCCAGCGATCTGCCATTAAAGAAGTTGGGGTGAGGCGACATCCGGCGCCGCTGGTGTGGCATGCGGTTTCTCGGGATGCGCCTCATGCCTAGCGCGGAAATCAGGATGGAATCCAAGCAGCGTGTCAACGATGCGCTGCGCGTTCGGCGGCGCCGCGGGATATCTCCCGCTTGTCGTCCTTGAGCGGTTTCAGCCAGTCGGCGACATAGCTGGCGTGCTGCGGGATGTCGGCGGAGATGCCGATCTCGACCGCGATGAATGCACTACTCTGCTCCGCGCACAGATCCTCCATCGCGTAGCTGCTGCGAACGGCCCTTCCGTCCCACAACCGGATCGGTCCTGGTAAACGCCGGTCACGTCAGACGGTGGCGGCACCCTGCGACAAGAGATGCCCAGTTCAGGCTGAGCGCTTTTGGCCGTCGAGCGCTTGAGGCAGCTGATTCTCCCCCGGTTGTCCCCAACCGCAATCCGTTCAGCGGCCGCAAGATCGTGTGAGAGTTCGTCCTGAGGGCTAGATTCTTACCTCTTCAATCGTAAACAAGAATACTTCAACAATTCACGCGGCCTCCAACAGTTGAATG
>CAIKBP010000161.1 GCA_903825695.1 uncultured Verrucomicrobiota bacterium | reverse complement strand
CACCACATTGGTCAACCGGTTCATCACGTCATACTGATACCGCGTCTCGATGCTGTCGGTAAAGCCCGTCAAGCCGGTGATTAGCCGGTTCGTCACGTTGCCCACCGGATCAAACGCGTAATCAATCTGGTATTTCACCGGCGCGAAGCCGGGGATGTTTGTCAGCAGGCACACCGCATTGGTCACGCGATTCAGGTTGTCATCCGTTCAATTAATGTTGTATTGGCAACCACCGCCAATTTTCAAACACAACTTCCTGCTTCCTACCGTCCTTGAGAATGTATCGCCGACCACCTTCAACGAATGAATCAATAAACTCTCCACCATAAAATATTTGCAAAGCCCCTCCCATCTTTGCTTGCTTCTTGTCGGGAATCCCATCGGCATTGAGGTCGCTCACGTAGAAACCTTGACCGCTCTGGGGATTTAACTCCAGTGTGACAGCCTCGATATGGTCGTTCGTCGGGCTGATCTTGAGCGTGACGCTCTGGCTAAGTCCCACATTGAGAGAGAGCATATCACTTTCGACGGTCCAGTAAAACCTCCCCTGTTCAAATCCGATGAGATACTTCTTCGACGCAGGAGGAAGGCCTGGACTCGTGACGATAGAAAATGGCCCTAAAGCACTTCGGCTCTCGGGCTGGCTCTTTCCCGGATGAGCCACAAACGCGACAACGATCAGAAGGCAGTTCACCAGCACCGAAATCGATAGCGCGAGCTTTACAGTTAATTTGGAGAGCATAAGCGCAATAATTAGAAAGCTTTTACCGGAAGTTTAGCCTTCATCTCCTCACACTTCCGACACGCTTCATCACACTCACGTTGTTTTTGACAACCCTCTGCATCGTCGTTGTAACCTTCACTTCGGCATCGCTTGCACTTGCCGCAATACTGCTCTATCGCGGCGATAGCAGTCATGCCCGGTCCAGCCTTCGCCGCACCCGCTACACCACCAATCACTTCCCCGGCAGCACCAGCACCGGCACTTCCGATTCCTGGGACTTTGCTCTTGCACCACTGTTTAACACAACCAGCCGCATCCTTTACGCGGCTTGGAACATCTTTCATCCAATCCCCCATACCACCCCAGAAGCCCTTGTCACCGCTTTGGCTATCAAGTCCGAGTGCGTCAGAACTGTTAAGCGGATCGTTGCCGACAAAGCTGTAAAGGTTGTTTCCGCCCAGTTCGCTGATTGGGTCACTATTTAGCCACCGCTGCCACTGCGGCGCGTAGAAGCGATAGCCGTAGTAATCAAACTTACACAAAACTTCATACTCTTTGGAGGAGAACCTGAACCTGCAAACGTCTATTCCTGTCTGGTTCGCGATGCGGCCGAACGCCGTGTAAACATACGTGCCGATCGTACTCGTTCCACTCCGCGTTATCACCACATCGCCGCGATGGTTGTTTTGGATGTAGAACGTCCCGTTCGTACTGCCGCCCGCATGATGCGTCACTGCCACCAGCGTTCCGATGTCGCCGCCCAAGCCGGGGCCACGAATAAACGTCTCCAGAATTTGCGCGTTTTGGTTCGCCACGCCAACGATGTCCCAGCCGTCCGAAACGTAGAGCGTGTAGTTCGTTTGTCCACCCGTGATTTCCTTCTTTGCTGTCCGTTGAGCAAAAGCGTTGTAGTAATTCTCCAGCACCACAACACCATTGCTGCTGGCCTTGACCAAGCGATCAGCCCAATCCCATTCATACACCCAGTTGGTCGTGCCGTTGACCCAGTTTATCAGGTTTCCGTTGCCATCATAGCTCATCATCTCCAGCGCGTTCGTCCGCGCCACCGTCCGCACCTGCTGGCTCGTGTTCCCGCTCACATCGCGCACCCGCACCGCCAGCGCGTTCGTTCCCGGATAAAGCGGCACGCCCGGCAAACTGAATGTCCCATCGCTCGTGCTGACTCGACTCTCGACCCCTCGACACTCGGCCCATGTGTTATACCACTTGTTGCTCTGCGGCCCGGCATCCACCGTGCCCGTCACCGTCACCGTCATGTTCGTGGCGGCGGCGGTCGCCGTGCGGCCCATCAATTCGTTGTCCGGGTTATACATCCAGCGCGAACTGCCGTCCGCGTTCAACCAGTTCCCCGCCTCGTCATACTGCCAGGTGTTCGTAATGTTGCCCGTAATCTCGTTGGTCAACTGTCCCGCCGCGTCATACCCGTAGAACGTGATGTCCGTCCCGTTATTCGTGATCGCCAGGATGTTCCCGCCCGCATCCCAGCCGTAGGTGTAGCTCAAAACGGGCGTGTCGCCATTCTTGAAGTCCCTGTAGAGATGAGCCAGCTCTCCTGCTGTCATACCGTGGCGCACCAGTATGGGAAAGATACCAACAAACGAGCTGAATGCAGGATCAAGCATTGGCCCTTCGATAATTGATCCT
>CAIKBP010000160.1 GCA_903825695.1 uncultured Verrucomicrobiota bacterium | reverse complement strand
CGGGTGGTGACAGGTGCAGCCGAAATGTCCGTTGTAGGCAGTGCCTTCCTGCTCGCCGTGGGTCTCGCTCACTGAACGGTCCAAGTCCAAGATAAGTTCCCGCATCGGCTGGCGTTCCCGCAGCCGGTCAATCCACTTCCCGGACAGCTTCGTCAACACCGCCAGGTTGCCCGGCTGGGTCAACACCTCGGTCTCGAAGCGCCCCATCTGACTGGTCGAGGCGGCCGTGCGCTCCGTGGCTCGTCCGCCGACCACATGCCGCATGGTGGGATCGACCGCAAGCCGTCCGGCGTCGTTGGTATCTTCGTAGCCTGCCAGCCGGCTGAAGATCGACTGCCGCACCAGCGCTACCATCGAGTGTTGCGTGTTCTTCCCTGTGCGCCAATCGTTCAGCAGATCGTCCCCCAAGACGGTCAGACCCAGCGCCTCATCGAGTTCCCGGTAGGCCAATAACCCAGCATCGGACGTGACCTTAGAACCGTGAAACTACAGCTTCAAACGACTATCGAAAGTCAGCTGCAGAGTCTGCTTGTTGTCCGCACCCATTGGATCCTCCGTCTTTCGTTGCTTCAACATCGACCAGAGCCTTTGTTTATGCGGCCCCATTGTATGTCCTAACATTGACTTGTGAAGCGAATCCGGGAAATCTGGGGTAAGGGGTCTTGTGTAAAAGTGGGTGTATCTCTGTTCTGGGAACATGGACGCGAGAAAGAAGATACACCCATCTCTTCGACAGGCCCCGAAGGCCACGTGAAACGTAGTAAACGTTCGGGCGGGCCACTTTGACGGTCGGTTAAATAGAACCAGGAAACTGCGATCCGGCCACGCGCTTGACAATCATATGGGCGCGGGTATAGTGAGTTGCAAACAGGACAAAACATATCCTCTTTAGAATGGGTGGCCGGAATGCATGACACAGTTGAGATTCAAGATCTGCATGTGAAAATTGAGGAGCGCGAGGTTCTCAAGGGTATAAACCTCGTGGTACGGAAAGGCGAAGTCCATGCCCTGATGGGACCGAACGGTTCGGGCAAGAGCACCCTTGCCTACTCCCTGATGGGGCATCCGAAGTACGCAGTCACCGGGGGCAATATCCTGATGAAAGGCCAGAGCCTTCTCGAAATGGAACCAGATGAGCGCGCCCGACGCGGACTTTTTCTGGCGTTTCAGTATCCCTGCGAGGTGCCCGGCGTGCGGATGAGCAATTTGCTGCGACTGGCTGTCAGCGCCCGCGTCGGCAAAGAGATCGACGTGATGGAGTTTTACGACAAGATAGAGAAGACCATGAAACGCCTCGAGATGGGCGAGCAGTTCGTAAAGCGGTACGTGAACGATGGGTTCTCTGGCGGCGAGAAAAAGCGCAATGAGATTCTGCAGATGATGGTGATGCAGCCGGAATTCGCCGTCCTGGATGAGATCGACTCGGGATTGGATATCGATGCGTTGAGAATCGTGTCGCTGGGTTTGAACGAGTTGCGCGGGCCGGAGCTGGGCATTTTGATCATCACGCATTACGAACGGATACTTCGCTACATCACGCCGGATTTCGTTCACATTCTGGTCGACGGACGAATCGTCAAATCAGGCGGGGCTGATTTGGCCGCGCACCTTGAAGAGCACGGGTACGACTGGATCGTTAAAGAATCGGGGGCAAAAGCATGAACATCCCGGCCAAAGATGTCGGCCCCGGTGAATACAAGTACGGTTTTCACGACGAGAGAGAGGCGGCCTTTCAGATCGACAGGAAAGGTCTAAACCACGACGTCATCGAGCAGATCAGCCGTCACAAGGGCGAGCCCGACTGGATGCGGGAGTTCCGGCATCGGAGCTACGACGTTTTCCTGAAAAAACCCATCCCAACATGGGGCGCCGACCTCAGTAAAATCGACTTCGATGACCTTTGGTATTACGTCTCACCAACGGACCGGAAGGAGCGAAGCTGGGATGAAGTGCCCGACGACATCAAGCGAACCTTCGATCGGCTTGGCATTCCCGAAGCGGAACGAAAGTATCTGTCGGGCGTCGGCGCGCAGTACGACAGCGAGGTCGTTTATCACAATATTCGCGCATCGTTGGCGAAGCAGGGCGTGATATTCGTGGACTGCGATACTGGTCTGAAAGAGCGAGAGGACCTGTACAAGGAATACTTCGGCAAGATAATTCCGCCGGAGGACAACAAGTTCGCCGCGCTCAACTCTGCTGTCTGGTCGGGCGGCAGTTTTGTCTATGTGCCAAAGGGTATCAAGGTGGACATTCCGTTGCAGGCCTACTTCCGTATCAACACCCAGAACATGGGCCAGTTTGAGCGCACACTGATCATCGTCGAAGAAGGCGCTTATGTGCATTACGTAGAGGGCTGCACCGCGCCGATTTACACGACCGACTCGCTGCACAGCGCCGTGGTGGAGATCTACATCAAGGCGGGCGGACGATGCCGTTACACGACGATCCAGAACTGGAGCACGAACGTTTACAACCTCGTTACCAAACGCGCATACGCCTACCGCAATGCCATCATGGAATGGGTGGACGGCAATCTTGGTTCGCAGCTCACAATGAAATACCCGAGCGTGTACATGGTCGAGCCGGGCGCGCGCGGCGAGATTTTATCCATCGCCTTTGCCGGGAAAGGTCAGCACCAGGATGCCGGCGGCAAAGTTGTGCATATGGCGCCCAACACCACGTCGCGCATCATCAGTAAATCCATCAGCAGAGGCGGCGGCCGTTCCAGTTATCGCGGTTGGGTCCACGTAGACAAGGGTTGTTACGACTGCAAGAGCAATGTTGTTTGCGATGCGCTTATTCTGGACGAGCAGAGCCGCTCCGACACCTATCCGACGATGGAGATCAACGGCGACCGCGTGGACATCGGTCACGAGGCGACGGTCTCGAAGGTCAGCGATGAGCAGGTGTTCTATCTGATGAGCCGCGGGCTGAAAAAGGAAGAGGCGATGAGCATGATTATCAACGGTTTCATCGAACCTATCGTGAAAGAACTACCAATGGAATACGCGGTGGAGATGAACCGATTGATTCAATTTCAACTTGAGGGATCGGTTGGATGAGAACCGGATTCACCGCAGAAACGCTCGAGACCGTCGCCTCCGGCGAGCCGGGCTGGCTAAAGACCCAGCGGCTTGCTGCTTGGGACATTTTTGCGAAACTGCCATTCCCAACCCCGCGTGACGAACAGTGGCGCCGGTTCAACATCCGCGCGCTCAACATTGACAAGATCACGCCGTCCGCGGAAGGCCGACCCGTAATTGCCGCGGCGCTCTCGGCGCTGGGACACGAGGCCATCAAGGCCGGTGTCATTTTCTGTGATTTGGCAATGGCGATCCGCAAGCATCCGGAACTGGTTCGTGAGTATCTCGGTAAGAGCATTACACCGAACGAACCGCGAAAGTTTTCCGCGTTACACTCGGCATTCTGGCAGGGCGGCGTGTTCGTTTACGTCCCGGGGGGCGTGAAACTGCCAGTCCCGATTGAGGTTACGTACGATTTTCATGGCGCAGGTGTTGGCGCGTTTCCGCGCACGGTCATTGTCGTGAAGCCCGGTGCCGAAGCAACGTTGATTCAGCGATTTGTTGGCGGACCCGAGGTCGGCGGCAATGGCGCGATTAGCCTGCATGCCAGTGGCACCGAAGTGTTTGTCGAGGAAGGCGGTCGGTTGCACTACATCAGCCTGCAGAAGCTTTCGGCTGGCGTGTTCGATTTCACGCGGAAACACGCTTGTGTGGGGCGCGATGCAGAGATCGATTGGGTGCTTGGCATGTTCGGCGGATCGTTCCTGCGTTACGATGTCGAGTGCGAGATGGAGGGTCCCGGCGGCACCAGCTACATGTACGGCGTAGGCCTCGGTGAAAAACGGCAGCAGTTCGGCCAGTTCACGCTTCAGCATCACAAATGCGGCAATACGGTG
>CAIKBP010000159.1 GCA_903825695.1 uncultured Verrucomicrobiota bacterium | reverse complement strand
GATCGCGCCCCAGGCGACTTCCTCATTGTTACGCGCATGAAGAAACGGCTCAGCATGTATGCCACCGCGTTGCAACGACTCAGCATTCCGCACGAGGTTACTGGCGGCAGTTATTTAAATGAAGTGCGCGAACTCAGCCTGCTGAACACAGCGTTGCGCGCCGCGCTCGAACCTGACAACACGGTCGCCACGGTGGCCGCATTGCGTAGCGAGCTGTTTGGAGTAAGCGACCAGGAGCTATACGCATTCCGGCGCGCAGGCGGCCTATTTGACCGTCGTTCAGCCGTACCGGAGTTCCCTGCGGCTGAATTGGTTCGGGATGCGTTCGCCAGCATGTCCCGGCATGCCGACTGGCTGGCCAATCTCGCGCCGATTATCGCCATCGAACGCATCACTGCGGATCTCGGTCTCGAGCCGCTCGCTGCGGCTGCGCCTGGTGGTAACGTGCAGGCCGGCAGTTTCTGCAAAGCCATCGGGTTGCTGCGGGCCACCCAGGAGAATCTGGCAACCGCTGCGGGTTTCGTGGCGCAGTTGGGCCGATTGATCGAGCGGGCTGAGCAATACGACGGCGCGCAGGCAACTGCGCCCACACCATCCGTTGTGCGGGTGATGAACCTGCACAAGGTCAAAGGATTACAGGCGCCCATCGTATTTCTGGCCGATCCATCCGGTGCATCGGAGCATGGCGTGACGTTACATGTGGATCGCAGAAAAGGCCGCGTCACCGGCTATCTCGCGTTGTGCGGCGAACGCAACATCTGGGGACAGGGCCAACTGTTGGCACATTCACCGGACTGGGAGACGTTGGCTGCGCGGGAACAACAGTTTCAGAACGCTGAAACAAGCCGCCTTCTTTACGTTGCCGCTACCCGCGCCCGCGATCAACTCGTCGTGTCGTTGCGCGGCAAACGCACAGAGACGAATCCGTGGCAACCATTGGCCGCACAGTTGGCGGATGCGACGGAGTTGCCGGATCCTGGCCCTCAAAAAGCGCCACACGTCAAAATGGAAACCTTGACGCAGGCTGATGTCGCCGTTGCGCTCGACAGTGTTCGGAACCGTTGGCAGTCCGCGCTGGCGCCCACGTACATTGCGCGCGCCGCCAAGCAGGTCGTTTTTCCCGGCGCACTGCTGGCTGCTCGCGACGAGGCAAGCGGCATGCGTTGGGGTGGTGTGATCCATTCGCTGTTGCAAGCGGCAATGAGCGTGCCGAAGATCGACTGGGAGTCGCTTGCTCCGTCGTTGCTTCAGGCTGCGGAACTGGAGTCCGTTCTGGTCGAGGAAGCCGTGGAAACTGTTCGCAAGGTCATGAAATCGGATCTCTGGCGTCGCGCTTCCAACAGTCGGCAACGTTTTACAGAATTGCCGTTCGCGGTGCTTTACCGCACTGATGGCGCGTTGGTGCGTGGCGTGATCGACCTCGCGTTTGAAGAATCGGATGGCTGGGTCATTGTGGATTACAAAACCGACCGGGCCACAGGTCAGCAACTGGAGAAGCTGGTGGATACATATCGCCCGCAAATGACCGCTTATCGCGAGGCGTGGGCGCAAATCTTGCAACGACCCGTGAAGGAAGTCGGATTGTATTTCGCCCGCGCGAACCGGTACGCGACTGTGACGCCATGATCAAAGTGGATTTGCACGCGCATTCGGGCGAGGACCCGGCGGACGGGCTGCGGTATCCAGCGACGGCGTTGATCGACGGGGCGGTGGAACTGGGTTACGCGGCGATTGCCATCACGCTGCACGGCAGGGTGCTTGAGGACGAGCGTGTGTTCGATTATGCGCGACAGAAAGGACTGCTGCTTATCCGTGGCGCGGAATGGAAGTCAGACCACGGTGACGTGCTGCTATACAACGTCACCCAGCGCGAACTGGACCGGCTACACTCGCTATCTGACCTGCGAGCCTTTCGCCGTGACCGGGGTGACGATCTGTTGGTGATCGCCGCGCATCCGTACTTCTTCAAGCACAGCTTGCACCGGCGGTTAGAACAGAACATAAACCTGTTCGATGCTGTGGAGTATTGCCATCTACATTTTTCTTGGTTGGACTTGAATCGCCGTGGCGTCCAGATTGCCGAACGGTATGGCAAAACCGTCGTGGCCACTTCCGACACGCACAACCTTTGGATGTTTGGCCGCCATTACACACTCGTGGACGCCGAGCCGACGATGCCGTCCATATTCCGCGCGATTCGCGAAGGTAATGTCGAGCGGCACAGTCCCCATATCTCAATCTGGGATTGCCTGCGGCTGCTTGTGTTCGATCCACTCATGGAACGAAGCCCGGGCAAAACAACCAATAGTTTTGACGGTCAAACGATTGCATCGGCATCGGCGAAAAATTCGCCATAGCGTCTGGCCGCAACAGGTTTGTATGGTCGGGTAGTAAACCTCGATATCAATCCGCCGCCGCACCGTTATACAATCGCCACGCCAATTCATGGACAGAGCTGATCCACGAAACAGGGGATGAACAATGCCGCGCACATTTCCCGCTTACCGTGGGGATGTGCACGCCGCGGCGTTCATCCCGCTCAACTGTTTCAGCATCGCGTCCTTTGCCACCCAGATCAGCGACAACGTCAGCGAGAACGGCAGCAACAGCATAAGGGCCACCACGATAAGGGCTACCATGACGTTCATT